>JALSNB010000231.1 GCA_026987225.1 Caldisericaceae bacterium | reverse complement strand
CCGAAACAACAGTAAAATCAAAAGCTCAGATATCCGGATCGAATCATGAATATAATAACAGTGATTTCGAAACAAACGGATGGAATAACAACATAAATGTAAATGGTATTGCTGTTCCTTATTATATCGGCGGAGACGCCATATTAAACGGAAGCAACACGATAAATTTCACAACTACTGAAGGAAATCCCCCTGTTGATTGGTATATTGACGGAGACTTGACATTTAACGGAGACACTGTAATAAACGTAAGTAGCCCCGGATATGTTTGGGTAAACGGAGATATAATATTTAACGGAACCGTAAAAGTTAACGGATCCGTAACATTTGTGTCCAATAAACAGATAATATTCAACGGGGAAGGAACAATAAAGTATAATGACGATAAAGATATGGTTGCTATTATCTCAGAAGGGGAACAGTTTGACGGAGGAATTGTCGTCAACGGATTCGGAGAATATGACGGAATATTCTATGCTCCGAATAGTGAAATTATATTTAACGGCTCTACAACCGTGTATGGCACTGTTGTAGCCGGAGGATGGAATCTCGGCGGCAGTTGGAAACAAGGCGTTATAATGAACGGATTTAGTAATTTCATATTTGATACAAGATTAGCAGGATATAATCCAGGTGGAGGCGGCGGATCCACGCCACCATTACCAACTCCTACAACTACCACAACTATTCAGGGCGTTCATTTCATATCAAAAACTCTTTGGAGATTATCGTGGAGAGAAATCATATCGGACCCAGTAAATCCTACAAACATAGAAAAAGCCTGTAAGGATTCGGCAAACGGTGTAATATTTAAATTCAGTAATGGAGAAGGAAATTCTTAGTATTAAAAGCAACAACATAAAGAATAAAACCCCGCTTAATAAAATAAAGGCGGGGTTTACTCTTATTGAAACGATTGTTGTTATAGCAATCATTATTGTCCTTACGGCAGTTGCTATTCCAAGTTTCAAACAAATGATTGTTTCACAAAGATTACAATCGGTTGCGTTTCAAATCGTTCAGGATTTAAGAACAACCAAAGAAAACGCAATACTATACCAACAAAACCTGAACATATATTTTAGTTATAATGGTAAATATAGCAGTGGCAATTCTAAAGATTATTTAAGTAGTACAGATTTAGATGACAGAGAATATTTTTCGGAAAATTTTCTTTACAGCCCCACCGTAACACCGCCTGAACACTACATACCAACGGACGCTCCTAACAATCACTTTTTGAAAAGAATTTTGGATTACCATATCGTAATCTCGAGAATAATTTCAGATACTTCTTCATCTATAGAATTTGACGGAAAAAAATTTTTCGTAATTTCATTCATGTCCGGGGCAGGTGATACATTCAGAGGAGAGGCAAAAATCGTAACATCTATGAATGGAAGAACGGTACGTTCATACAATAATATAGGAAACAAACCGGTTGTTATAGAAATTAAGGATATGCCAACCGGAAAAACATTTTACATCAGAATTTCGGCTACCGGGAAAATATCGATGTACGGACAGCCTCAACCGTATTAAACAAACCTGAAAAGCAAATAAAAAAGCAAGGAGAATACGAACATAAAACCGATGTTTTTAAAAAGAAGCGGATAAACTTTGTCAAATTTCGCATTAAAATATTCAACGGTCAGTGAAAGGCATAGATGAGTCGGAGTGAACATCAACGCAGTCCATCCACCTAAAAAAGCGATAAAAAGAGCATAAGGATTAAAATTAGGAGTTTTTAAAAGAGGCAAAAGCAAGGGATAGGAAACACCGATTGTTGCCGATGCCGCACCGCTCATAAGGCTTACGACAAAAGGCAGTGAAAACAGAATAACAAATGACGGAACATTTTTGCTTTTCATAAAAAGGTAAACGCCGTTTATCACTCCTGTAGATTTCACAATATACTTTAAAAAGAAAATAGCAAACATCAGAAAAGAAAGTTTTATTAACAGCTTATAATTAAATGCTTTTAAGAGAGATTTAAACTTCACTTTCTTCACTAAAACAATATATAAAACAATATATAAGATTCCGATAATTCCGGAAAGTATTATGGAAAAATGAAAAACAAGAATAAGAAGAATTACAATAAGTATCGGCATTAAGCTGAGAGTCATTTCGTAAAGCACTTTCGGAGAT
>JALSNB010000230.1 GCA_026987225.1 Caldisericaceae bacterium | reverse complement strand
TCTTTCTCCATTAAAATCGTTTGATAAGGCAATATTAAACGATAAAGTATCGGTGAGTATAGGCACAAATTGGGATAAATATCCTATGCGCTTATATACATTTGCAATTTCATTCAACCTCAATTTATCATTAATCAGGATTGTTCCTGTAAATTCCTCATGCAATCCGAGTATTGTTTTTGCAAGTGTGGTTTTACCGATACCGCTACCTCCCATTATGCCGATACATTTACCGTTTTCTGCGGATAAATTTATATTTTTTGCAATCGGTTTTTTGCCATAAAATAAAGAAACGTCTTTAAGTTCTATTTTTGAAATTGTATTTATAAAATTTTCTCTCGTAATATTTTGCGGAGTTTTTTTCAAGATTACTTCGTAAATTCTCTCGGCACTTGCAAATGAGGTTTGCAATTCTTCGTTTATCTCTTCCATAAGAACCGTAGGTTGCCATATCCTCGATAAATAAACCACACCGGCCATCATGCTGGCTCCGGTAAGATTTAAAGAATTTGCAAATAACAAGGCAAAAAGTACCGATACGATCTCGATAGTATTGCGAATAAACTCGGAAATAACCTGTACGAAATAGCCATAAGAATTTTTATTTACAGAAGTATCCTTTAGTTCCTTGAAGTACCGTTCGTTATGCAACAGAATCGGGTTCATAGCATCAAAAATTTTAATCATAAGAGAAGAATTTATCAATTCATTAATTCTATCTCCCAATTGTGCATATGCCTCCTGTCTTTCTCCGGAAAGTACTCTCAAGTGCCTTCCACTGGTATAGATCACTGCGAGAAGTAATAAAAATCCAATAGCACCCGCAATTGTAAACAAAGGGGATATTAAAGATGCAAAAAATACTGCGGCAGGAAGACCTATTACTGCAGGCAAAATCATGTAAACAAACGATACGACAACTCCGCTGAATTTTTCCACGTCGTTCATGAGTATTTGCGTATAGTATCCACTCTGTTTTTCGGCTGACCATGTTTTCTTTGAAGTTATGATTTCCTTTATTAAGTTTTTCCTCATCGAATATCTGAGCTTTTCTCTAAGCTGGATCAAAACATAAGCTCCGAAATAATCCAAAACTACGGCAAAAATCATTGCAAATATGAAAAGTAGTCCGAATTTTATTACAATACCATGGTTGCCTCTCTCAACAAACAAATTTATCCATTTTTGTAAAAGATAGGGAACAGCAGAATTAAAGATTATATAAGCGGAGGACAAGACTATTCCAACAAGAAAATATTTTCTTGCCTTTTCGAACCCTAATTTAAGGATGACTTCAATAAATCTTGACAAATTCACCTTTATAACCTCCTTAAATAAAAACTAAACGTACATCACATAGCACAATTCAAATTAAACAAGGAGTTTTATTTAAACCAAAAGCACCGCAAGTACGCCCGTAAGGAATATGCCGTCGAACGTACCCGCACCGCCGATACTTGCAACAGGTGCACCGAGATCCGTTATTCTGTTAAGGTTCATCAGGTCCGCACCGATAAGGGTGCCAAGCGTCCCGCCGACATACGCAACAACGGCAGGAGAGTGGAAAGCAAGAATCAAAGCGACAATAACCGTAACGATCGGCGGAATAAACGTAGGTATTGCAATTCCCACGCCTTTAACGGGCCGTGCAAAACGGTGGCAAACGGCAGCAACGATAATTACGGCAAGAATCGAAGCAAAAAATAGCCATATCCGCCCCAGCACCAATAACCTTAACAGTTCGTAAAGGGAAAGAAGAGTAGGAATGACCGCACCCCCAAGATTAACCGCAATAACGGTTTCCTGTTTTTCAACGGACGGAATAACGTAACGCATTCCGTAAAAATATACTTCTCTCTGCTTCACTATGCTTGTTTTCGACTCGATTTTTTTAACGGGTATGTTTATCATGCTGCCAAAAAGCACGAGCCAGAAAAGAGAGTAGCCCACAGCAGGAGAAAGCCCTAACTTTGCAAAAACCGCAACTATGCTTCCCGCATATAGGAAAAACAGCACGGGGAATAGAAGAACAAGAATAAAAAGCAGCATCAAGAAGAAAGGAAGCGCTAACGGCAAAAAATTGTAGTCTCTGTTCATTCGAATCACCTTCGTTTTTGAATTAATTATAAGTGTTTTAACGGTTTGTCAAAATTTATTTT
>JALSNB010000229.1 GCA_026987225.1 Caldisericaceae bacterium | reverse complement strand
GACAGCATTTTATCTTTAATTCCGAGCTGATTATATAAAAAGTCCGATGCAACCTGCTCTGGATCAAGCAAGCCGGGCCTATGTCCGTTATCCACCTCTATCTGTGTTAATTTTACTTTTTTAAGATCGATAGGTACATTTATCCATTTGTTCATTGGAACATCAAGAGGATCAATGTCCTTAGGTTGTGTTTTTAACCAATTCTTATACTTCATTAATTTCTCAATTCGAAGGAGTCTCTGCTTCAACGTTAACGCCGGAAAAGGGCCGGCACCCTTATTTGGTATAGAAGAAGAGTTATTCGATTTATCCAAAGCTCTGCCAAACCCAACTTTTGTCAGATAAAAAGCACCGATTAACACAAAAATAATAAGCAACACAGCAAATAGTTTTTTCATTTTTATCGCCTCTTTATTAATTTTATATCCATTTAATAAAATTTGCAAATAAAAATATATCTATCGTGGAATTTAACGTGCGGCACAAAATTTTTATTTTATCCCTGGGGAATTTTTAACAAAAATAAATTTGTGATAAAATAAAAGTAATGAGGCCGGAGCACCAAAATATGATGCGAAAACGGAATAATGCGATAAAATATACTCACAAACGGATTCCACGCCGAATCGTATTTAAAGTGCTCAACACTCCATCATAAAAAGCTAAGGAGGCATTGATGAAAAGAAAAGTCGTATGGGGCATCACAGTAATGCTGCTTTTAAGCATTACCTTTTCTCTTGCCGAAGGAAAAGTTTTTGACTTAAGAACGCACAAAAACCTATCTTCACCAATTGGTATTGCCTTTGATAATGTTCCGCACCTGTATGAATCTCACCAAGGCAAAAAGTACGGTTATTCGGGCATATTTGTCGGGGATAGCGTAAAAGTTTCGGGAGAAACGGAAAGGGATGCAAATATCGAAATCGTATTTCCTTCAGGAAAAATTGTAAAAATAACTCCGTCCGACGGATACTTTGAAAAAGAAATAACGTTTGGCGAAGAGGGTAATTACTCCGTTAAACTTGTTAGCAAAAATAGCGGAAAACAATTAAATGAAGAAAGTTTTAATGTTTCCTACAGAGCAATACCGATTGCCCCTACGCTTCAGGTAAAAGACATAATAAACGGAATGCTGAGAACAAATGACTGGTCCGCGCGAGAAAGTATAAACTGGAATCATGCCTGTGCGGCAGAAGACGGAAAAAACGGAACTGCGTACCTTCTCATTGTAAAAAGTAACGGAGAACCGCTTGCAAATTTTAAAGGAAAACAGTTTACAACGGACAAATTCGGCATAGCCAAAATACCTTTCTCTTCAAAAAGCATAAAAATATACGGCAATATCCGTGCCGTTAGGTATGACAAACTTGTTTTCGACAGAAACGGAAAGCTCATATATTCGTCCGTTCCTCAAAAAATAGATGCGTTTGTAAACGAGAAAACATTCTACCTGAATGAAAAGGAATTCTTCTCTTACGTATTCAAAGAAGCGGCAAAAAACGAAAAAGACATAATGATAGAGAATAACTCCGGCGTAAAATTCTCAAACGTGGAAATCGGCAAAAATTACATCTTTGAGCCCGTTTCAAAAGTTGCAATTCCTGCAAAAATCACTGAGAAAAACGGACAAACCTACGTCAATGCGGAATCTCTTCTTGCGCTGATCAGCTATCCTCCGTCCGAAGATTTCAATTTCGGTATAGCGGGCACTTCTATGAGGTATTACCCCGATAGAATTGAAATTTACATTATAGAGAGGAACTGAGATGAAAAAGACGGTCATCATATTAATAATCTCATTTTTACTGATTGGAAGTGCAGGATGCAAAAACATTCGCAAGGCAAATATTAAAGTAAGCTCCAAACCGAGCGAGGCGGAAGTGTATATAAACGGAGAATTGAAAGGGAAAACACCGCTAACGCTTACGCTTGCTTACGGCACGTACCAACTCGAATTAAAAAAGAGCGGATACAAAGATATCAAGAAAGAGCTAACCGTAAACGAAAAAACAGAAAACATAAACATCGCACTAACTGAAAATAGCCAATTTGTCATTAACGTTGATCCGGAGCAAAATTACACATTATTAAAATTTCCCTACACGGTTTATCTTGACGGAAATTTTACCGGAAAAACAACACCGTGCAAATTGGAAAACGTTCC
>JALSNB010000228.1 GCA_026987225.1 Caldisericaceae bacterium | reverse complement strand
TGTCGACTGAAACATCAAAAATTCCGTTTACCGATTTGTCCGTTTTTATCCAAACTTCGCGATAGTAATCGTTATCGGGAAAGAAAAACTTTGCAACAATCCAATCGACAACCGTTTTATACGGAGTTTTGGCGTAAAGAACTTCGCATGCAAAACCGTCGTTTTTCCCAAAATATATGTACTTCCAATGCCTCGATTTAAGAGATATGTTAACTCCTCCCAATACGGCAAAGAAAATAACGAAGGACAGCAAAATAATTACAATCTTGTTTTTATTGCACATACGGCAGATTCCTCCTTTGCATTATCCATCGAACTATCCGCGTGAGCAAATTGCGCTCCGATGGCCTCTGAAAATTCAATTTGTAATCTGTTTCCTTCAAGTTGATTTTTTAACTTTTTTTTACTTGCCGCACGGCTTTTATTATTTTGCTCATATCGCTCGAATTGAAATTTTTGGAGACAAAAAATAACGGAATGTTTACGTGCATAAATAACTGTGTGAGAAATTCATTCGTGTTTTTGCCGTAATGCGATTTGTAAACGAGGGCGAATTGCGGCTCGAAACTGTCTATGTCACATGCAAGAAAATCAACGCTTCTTGATGCGATTTTTGGCCTGTATCCTGCATTTTTCCATGTTGTTATAAAATCGGCAATACGTACTTTAACAAACGGAAAATACCCCGCTTCGGCAATTTCTTCAATAATTTTTCGATCTTGCAAAGTCATAAAGGGTGTTTTCTTTTTGTAGGGAAATTCCTCTTTTTTGGAAGAAAGCATAATAACAATGATTATGGCGATGACAACAGCGGCGGCAATAATAATTAAAAGTGTTTTATTTGGCATACTTACCTCCTCTTCTCAAATGTGTTAATTTATGCAAATATTCAAAGCCATTTGAATCGTAATCTTTTTGTAATGCCACAATTCGCCTTGAACCTGCTATGTGTCCGAATTCGTGAGCCCCTTTTAAAAGTGTTTCGGCAAGAATGCTCATTTTTTCCTTTCCGTATCGATTTATATTTTTCACATTGATATTTTAACCGATTTTTGCTTTTTGAAAAACTCTTACGTATTTTTGCAAACGATGCGTGACGAATCGATACGATTTTTGAAAAGTGCAAGGATTGCTTTAGCTTGAGAGTAAAATGGAATTGAAGACTCATGCAACCGTTTATTAGTTTGCTTTATTTATTTGTGGAAATTAATATATGGCGTTAATTTATGCGGAATAATTTTGTCCGCCAAGCTTTATTTCCCGGAGAAAGGCGTCTTAAAAAAAGGATACAGAAAAACTCTGCCGGCGGGTGCGAATTTGCCGGTTAGTTCGTCCTTTTCCGGAGAAATTGTTATGCTTGCGCTGAAATATCCGCTCGGGCGTATCCATTTCTTTTCGAACAAATCGTAGAGCGGCGAGTAGCTCTTTATATTCTGCGAGTGCAGTACGATTTTCGTTTTCTTCTGCCAGTTGCCCAAAACAACAAATCCGTTTTCGTAATACCGCACGTATCCTCCGTTTATCTTTTGATAACTTTTTCCCAAAGGCTTTCCCAAATCGTAGAAATATACGTTGTCACGCTCCAATGCATGATCGAAAGGCACTTCGGTATAGCAAACGAAATTGCAAAGTTTGGCAAGGGCGTAATTGTAAAATATGGCATTTTTCGGCTCCGTTGCCCGGAACGTATCGTTTCCGCACGGCACGAAAATAGGTGCTGCATAGTTCATATATATGAAATTTTTTAATGAACCGTTTTTATATTTTTCCCTCAGGTCCCTCAGATAGTTTAGGTAATAAATCGTGTCTTTCAGCGAACCTTTCCTATAATCTTCACTTACAGGGAAATAAATGGTTTGCGGAACTTCCGTGCGCCCGATGCCCTTTACGTAAAGCGTTTTCCCTGTATATGCCGTGCCTGTTCCGTAACTTTCCGTCATGTCGTAATCCGTGAAAGGAAGGACATTTTCGGCGTTCCTGAAACCCTGATTTGTTATTATCGTAATGTTTTTATCTTTCATCAAGCGGTAGAAATTGCCGATACTTCTAATGTATGAGCTTTTCGGGTGGCGTTTTGAAAAGTTGCCTTTCATCTCTTTGTATTCCGGTTCGTTTATGAACGTTCCGCTCGCCCAGTCGAAAAACACACCGCCATATCCGTTTTCTT
>JALSNB010000227.1 GCA_026987225.1 Caldisericaceae bacterium | reverse complement strand
AAAAGTGCCAGCCCGTTAGCCTTTTTAGTTACGAACTGCGCTATGAGTTCGTAAATCGAAACCGAAACGAACACATTGATATACGGCACAACAAGCCCGAGAATAAAAAACGGAGTTGACGTTGTAAGGCTCTTTATGGAATTGGAAAAATCCTTAAAGAAAGCCTGCGCGTTGGGCGGTAAGTTTCCACCGTTCTGCGGAAATGCAATACCGTTTTTACCTGCAAAATGAGCGGCAAGCACGGAAACAATGCCGTATATGAGCAAATATATAAGGGCGGCGTAAACCGGCTTTTCCTCTTTGATTTCTTTGAATGCGTCTATCGGATTTGCAATTGCTTTCCATATAAGTTCCAGTGTTTTATTCATACTTTCCTCCTTTTACGGTTCCATCATGTATTGAAGCTTCATCGGCTTCAAACCGTTAATAATGCCAAGCTCTTTTTCTATCGAACTTTTCTCTCCGAGCAGAGACGAAAGAATGCTTTTTTTAACGGTATGCCTTATAATTTTCGGTGTGCCTTTTAGGTTCAAGTCTTTTTTTATCGTATCGACAACAAACTGAAAGTTCCCGATTGCATCCACAAGATGGAGTTTCTTTGCCTGTATTCCCGTAAAAACCTGCCCCTGCGCAATCTCTTTGAGCTGAGATGCGGGAATTTTTCGTGCATTCTCAACAACAGAAAAGAACTGCTGATACGTTTCGTCGATAATATCCTGAAGCATCTTTTTTTCCTGAGGCGTCATTTCCCTTACTGGAGAGCCCATATCCTTAAACTTTCCGCTTTTTATAACAACCTCTTTAACGCCTATCTTTTCTAACAAACCTTCGTAATTAACAAGCTCCATAATCACGCCGATGCTGCCGGTAAGCGTTGTCGGCATCGCTATAATCTTGTCCGCAGCACATGAGATATAGTATCCGCCGGATGCAGCCTCTCCGCGCATCCAGACATAAACCTTTTTACCGGTTTCCTTTTTAAAAGATTCTATCGCATCGTAAATTTCCTGCGTAGGTTCAACTGCACCTCCCGGGCTGTTTATCTCAATGATCAACGCCTTCGACGGATCCGATTTTGCTTCGTTAAGCAGCGTTTTAACATCGCTTATTGTGATACCGCTGCTTGAAGTGCCGAGAGACGATTCTTCTTCTCCGATTACACCGTTAAGGCTAATCACGGAAATACTGTCTCCTGTTTTTACTTTGGGAGCACTCGCTGTTGAACCCTTTCTCCCGTTTACAAAAGCGAATACTATCACAAAAACGATAAAAGCAACTACAATAATTCCAAAAATACTGTCTTTTTTCATACGGACTGCCTCCTTCGCCTGTAAAAATCGGTAAGGTGAATAACCATCCACGGAATTTGCCTTATCAGTATGAAAAGCCCCAAATACAGCGTCGTAATAATAACGAACCGTTGATAGTGGTAAACACGTCCTGCAACGATGGGGCCTACGATGTAAAGCGACAAACCGCCGACAGGCAAATTCCATTTCGTAAGCCACGTAATAACAAACACGATTGCGGCAACAAGCGGAACGGCACGCGGCATTACGTAAACAAAATAACCTATCGTGGAAGAAAGTCCCCTTCCGCCTTTAAACTTAAGAAAAGGGCTCCACAAACTTCCGACGACAGCCGTTGCACCGACAAAAGGAATGAGAAATTGAGGCACAAGTTTGAGCGTATCGCTTAACCACATAACAAAAACCGGCTTCAACGTGTCCAGCAAAAACGTTGTTATACCGGGCAACTTCCCTATTTTGTGAAAGACATTCGTAGCACCTATATTCTTTGTGCCTATACGCCTTATATCGACTTTTTTTAACAGCTTCCCTATGATAAATCCTGTGGGTATTCCGCCAATTACATACGCAACGGCAGTGCTAATTATCAATTTTACTAACATTACCTATCATTTCGTGCACGGTGCGGATAACTGTTTTCATTACCTCTTGCAAATTACCCTTCACAGTGCAACCCGACGCGGGGATGTGTCCTCCCCCGCCGAATTTTACCGCTATACTCTTTACATCGATGCCGTCCTTGCTTCTGAAACTGATTCGTATTTCGTCTCTGTTTGCTTCCTTGAAAAGCACGGCAACCTGAACATCTTTGCAGCGCCTCATGGAATCGATAATTCCTTCCATATCTTCTTCGGTTGCACC
>JALSNB010000226.1 GCA_026987225.1 Caldisericaceae bacterium | reverse complement strand
TAAAGCGTAACAAGATGCCCGAGCGCCCAAGTAATTACATACTCATCATTTTCAAGATAATCTTTTTTGTTTTCGAATTTGCCCAACGCCCTTGCTATATCACGTGCAACAGACGGTTTTTCGGTAATTATTAAAGTTTTTCTTTTCATACGAAGATATATTACACAAAAAGGTGTAAAATAAAAATCCCCGGCTTTCACCGGGGATTGTTTTTTTCAAATTTGATAAATCAGCTGATTTATTCGGGAATTACCGTAACGTTTACAGCTTTGTCTCCTCTGTCACTCTGATCGATTTCAAATTCAACTTTTTGGCCTTCTTTTAAAGTCTTGTAGCCGTCTGACTGGATTGCTGAATAGTGAACAAAGAGATCTTTTCCACCATTGTCAGGAACAATAAACCCATAACCTTTCTGGGCATTGAACCATTTTACTCTACCTGTAAGTCTTTCCAAAATACTAAACCTCCTAAAAAATTTCTGCATCCTGCCTGCAGATACAAGAATTATATCAGATAAAAAATAAAATGCAATAACAATAACTAAAATCTTACAAGAAAGTATAAAATAACGATAATTGCAAACAGGACAATTATTGCAACGGACGTTTCCTTGTGAGTATCAACAAGCTCGTATGTTTTCTCATGGATGTAACGCGATGTTTCCTTATTCATTAATAGATAGGCAACGGCAAGACCCCAAGCGACAATGATGAGAGATGCAAAAATACCTTTATTCGGTGTGGTGCCAATTTGCCCCATTAAAATATAAAATGAAAATGCATTGATATGCAGTAATTTGGAAAGAATCTCAGCGCTCTGCTTAAAAAACAGCATCATAACAAAAATAACAGTGAAAAGCACGGATTGCAGCACTGATACGATAACAAGCAAAATCCGTGCAAGATTGGATTTTCTGATTAAGAAAAAAGTAAGTAACAAGTAGATAAAAACAATGGCAAGAGCACCAATAAAAAACGGCTTGAATTTAAATTTTGCATAGAATATAAGTGAATAGAGAAAAAAATAGGCAGTGCCGAGAATAATGGCATAAATTGCGATTTTGTATTCTTTTGGCATTCTGTCCAATTTTTTATCCATTCTTTTTAACCTCCAAACCTAACTCCTTTAACTGGGCATCGGAAACTTCGGACGGGGCCCCGCTCAAAGGAGAAATACCGGCGGTTGTTTTCGGGAAAGCTATCACATCGCGCAGGCTCTTTGCATTTGCCATAATCCATACAAGCCTGTCAAGCCCGAATGCAATGCCACCATGAGGAGGGGCGCCTAACTTTAATGCTTTTATAAGAAAACCGAATTTTTCATCGGCCTCCTTTTCGGAAAGCCCTATCGCACTGAAAACTCTCTTCTGAAGTTCCGGATTATGAATTCTTACGCTTCCGCCACCGAGTTCGTTTCCGTTTAAAACAAGATCATACGCTATTGCACGAACGTGGTCCTTGTCCGTTTCCAATTTGTCCAAATCATGCGGATTTGGCATCGTGAATGGATGATGTTCCGCCTCGTATCTCTTTTCTTCTTCGTTGTAAGAGAAAAACGGAAAATCCACAATCCATAAGAAATTCCACTCCCCTTTTCTGATGAGATTGAATTTTTCACCGAGAAAACTTCTTACCCTTCCAACCAACTCAAAGCCGGTTTTTTCCGGAACAAGGAATAACATAACGAGATCGCCGTCCTGCCCATTCACAAGAATTAAATTTTTTTCGCTATCCGAAAGGAATTTTGAAAAAGAAGAGGATAAATTTCCCTCTTTAATTTTTAAATCTATAAACCCACCTAATCCGATTTTTTTTACTTCCTCTTTAAGATTATCCACTTCTCTTCTTGAAAGAGTCGCACCGCCAGGCAAGAAAAGTGCAAGCACTCTGTTTCCTTGCTCAATGTTTTTTTGTATAAGAGTGGAGTCCGAATGCTTAAATTCTTCGGTAAAATCTTTTATCTCCATACCGAAGCGAAGATCGGGCTTATCCGAACCGAATCGCCTCATTGCCTCCGCATATTCCATTTTCGGGAAAGGAATGTTTAGCTCCACGGACAGCACTTCTTTAAATATCGTTTTATACATCTTTTCCACCAAATTTATGATATCCTCTTGATCGACAAAAGACATTTCCATATCTATTTGCGTAAATTCCGGTTGCCTGTCCTGCCTGAGGT
>JALSNB010000225.1 GCA_026987225.1 Caldisericaceae bacterium | reverse complement strand
GTCATCTATAATAGGTGAAGTTACTGTATAATAAGGTTCCAATTTTAATTTCCACTTGAGTTTGCCGTTACTATCAAGTGCGTATAGATATTCTTTTCCTCCGATATAAATTGTTCCGTTTATACTAACTGCGGGAGAGGATTTTCTGCATTCGCCTGTTTTGTATTTCCATTTGAGTTTACCTTTTTGTGTTATAGCGTATAAATATCCGTCATTTGAACCTACATAGATAATTCCTGTCGGTCCTATTGCCGGAGTGGAGCGAACAATTCCTCCGGTCTGAAATACCCATTTGAGTTTTCCGTTTGGATTAAGCGCATAAACAAGATTGTCTTTTGCACCGAAATAAATTGTACCGTCAGGTCCGACTGCCGGTGACGAATAAGCTGTATATCCGAGGCCTGTTCTGTATTTCCATTTTAAAGTGCCATTAGGATTCAATGCATAGATATAAATTCCGCTTGAGCCACCGGCTGCCCTGAAATAAATTGTTCCGTCATATCCTATCGCCGGAGAAGACATGATAACACCGTTTGATTTGAATTTCCATTTAAGAGTCCCGTTTCTGTTAATTGCATATAAATAGTGATTGTAGGAACCTACAAAGATCGTGCCGTCTATGTAAACCGTGGGAGAAGAAAGCGTTGATACTCCTATTTTAAATTTCCACTTTAAACTGTGGTCCGGATTAACGGCATACAAATATCCGTTTACGGAAACGAAGTATATTGTGCCGTCAGTACCTATCGCAGGTGTTGTTTTAACAGGTTTACCCGTATCGAATTTCCATTTTAGCGTGCCATCGCGTTTTACTGCATAGAGATAACCGTCATTAGAACCGAAATAAAGTGTTCCATCAAAACCCATTGCAACGGAGGATTCTATTGTGCCGTTTGTTTTCAATTCCCATCTCTTCTCTCCGTTATTTCCGGTTGTGTTATACGGAGATAAACCGCTATGATGAATGTCGTGATGAAACATGGGCCATGGATTGGATCCGTTACTTGAAACGGAGTAAATATTCATTGGTTTGGGATTTTCAGCAAATGCCACTGTTTTTTGCATCTCATAAGAAAAGATAGAGATAGCAAACAGAGAAATCAACGCAAAAATGATGATTTTTTTCATTCTGCACCCCCTATTTTTATATATTCTCCCTTAATTATTTTAGTATGCAGAAGAAAAATTTCAAGTTGATTGTAAAATAATATTTAGTTGTTTAGAGGCATAGGGTTGGGAAACAGAATGGATTTTCCTATTTCGATTGCGTACCTATCGCTCATTGAGGAAATATAATCGCAAATTACTCTCAATCTGAGTTTTTCGTTTTGATATATCAAAGAAACAGGATTTTTTGTATCCTTGCTTATGGGATGGTTTACGAGATATCTCTCCATACTTTTCGGATTTTCGTAAAAATAGTCAAATAAGAAAGAGATTAATCTATTTACCTTTTTTTCTTCTTTTTTGGGTTTCGATCCTATATAAACTTTATTCGTAAGGAAGTTTTTCCACTCATCCATTGCGCTTTCTATGTCCTTGGAAAGTGTTATTATATCATCGCTATCTTTATTTTCTTCTATGATATTCAGGATTAAAGTGGACAGGCGCTTTGAATTTGTTTCTCCGAGTATGGTTTTTACTTTTTGCGGCAAGTTCTTTTCCTGTATTATTCCGGCTCTTATTGCGTCGTCGGTGTCGTGATGCAGATAGGCGATTCTGTCAGATAGCCTCACAACCTGTCCTTCTAAAGTTTGCGGGAGATCGGCATTTTTCAAATCGGAAAGATTTGCAAGGCCTTTACTATGCTTTAATATGCCATCTCTTACTTCAAATGTCAAATTTAAGCCGAACACGATTTCTCCGTTTGAACGGATACGTCTTTCCAGATAATCCACAACTCTCAAACTCTGCTCAGGGTGATAAAAATGCATGGTTTTGTCATACTCTTTGCATTTCATATTCAAGGCTGCTTCCCCTGCATGACCAAACGGAGAATGTCCGAGATCATGCCCTAATGCAATTGCTTCGGTAAGATCCGGGTTTAGCCTCAATGCTCTCGAAATGGAGCGGCTAATTGTCATTACTTCCAATGTATGTGTCAACCTGTTTCTATAATGATCTCCCATAGGAGCGATAAACACCTGTGTTTTGTATTGAAGTCTTCTAAAAGATTTTGAATAGAGTATTCTATCTACGTCTCTTTGAAAATTTGTTCTGTAAGGGTCCTTTTTTTCGGGGACTGCCCTCCCCTTTGAATTGACGCTTAATTTTGCGTAAGGGGAGAGCAGCTCTTTTTCTAATTTTTCGTATTCTTCTCTAAACACCTTTATTTTTTGTTTTGTTTTTCTTTAACCGCAACTTGCGCTGCAGCAAGCCGTGCAATCGGTACCCTGAACGGTGAGCAGCTCACATAATCAAGTCCTGCATAATGGAAGAATTCTATTGAATCGGGATCTCCTCCGTGTTCCCCGCATATACCGATTTCAAGAGATTTGTTTGTTTTTCTACCCAATACCACGCCTATTCTGACAAGTTTTCCAACGCCATCCCTATCTATTGTTATAAACGGTTCTTTCGGAAGGATTTTTTCTTTCAAATAATACGGTAAGAATGTTGCTTCAGCATCGTCTCTACTGTATGCAAACGTTGTTTGTGTGAGATCATTTGTTCCGAAGGAGAAGAAATCCGCATATTCTGCAATTTGGTCCGCCGTAAGTGCAGCCCTTGGCACTTCGATCATTGTTCCTATCTGATACTCAACTTTATCGTTTTCTTTTTCGAATGTTTCTTTTACGACTTTTTCGGCTCTATCTCTGAGGATTTTCATTTCGTTTACATGCCCTATGAGTGGAAGCATGATCTTTGGTTTCGGATTATGTCCTTCTTTTTTGAGCTGAATTGCCGCCTCTATGATGGCTCTTACCTGCATTTCGTAAATTTCGGGATACAAAATTCCTACCCTGCAACCTCTGAATCCGATCATAGGGTTAAACTCAGAAAGTTCTTTTGAACGTTTTAGCTGTTTTTCTTTCTTTGCTATGAGTTCGGGATCACCGTTATTTGCCTTAAGCTCTTCAATCTCTTTTTCGAGTCTTTCCCTTTGAGGAAGGAACTCGTGAAGCGGCGGGTCGAGCAATCTTATAATAACCGGAAGTCCGTCCATTGATTTGAGAATTTCGTAAAAGTCTTGTTTTTGCGGTGCTCTTAGTTTATCAAGATATTTTATTCTTTCTTCCCTTGTTTCCGCTATGATCATATCCTGCATAATGGGAAGCCTGTCGGGTTTAAGGAACATTCTTTCGGTTCTGCAAAGTCCAACGCCTTCAGCGCCGTAGTTTCTTGCACGTGTCGCTTCTTCCGGTGTATTTGCATTTGCCCTTACGCCAAGCTCTCTTAATTCGTCCGCATAACTCAGAAGTTCTTTAAGTTCGGGTGTAAGTCCGGGCTCCACCATTGGCACTTCTCCGAGAATTACTGTTCCGTTCGATCCGTCAATTGTAATGATGTCATTTTCCTTTACTGTGACACCGTTTACGTAAAATTCTTTTTTATCAAGGTCAAGTTTGATTTCTTCGGCACCAACTATACACGGGATTCCCATACCTCTTGCCACAACTGCGGCATGTGCAGTCATTCCGCCTCTTGTGGTAAGAATACCTTTGGATTTCGCCATTCCTTCAATATCTTCAGGTGTTGTTTCCGGCCTTACGAGAATGACGTCTTCTCCGTTCTTGCCTCTTTCGGCTGCTTCTTTAACATCAAAAACAACTTTTCCTGATGCAGCTCCAGGAGATGCGGGAAGTCCTTTTGCTATGGGTTCCACTTTTGCATTCGGATCGATCATTTTATGCAATAACTGATCGATATGGGTGGGAGTTACTCTCAATATTGCTTCTTCTTTTGTGATGAGCCCTTCCTTTACCATATCCACTGCCACTTTAACAGCCGCCTGTGCGGTTCTCTTTGCGGTACGTGTCTGAAGCATGTAAAGTTTGCCCTTTTCAATGGTAAATTCCATATCTTGCATATCTCTGTAGTGTTTTTCCAATGTTTCCGCAACTTTTAACAAATCGTTATAGGCCGATGGAATGTCGTCTTTAAGTTCGTCAATCGGTTTCGGCGTTCTGATGCCTGCAACAACATCCTCTCCCTGTGCATTTACAAGATATTCACCGTATATCTTTTTCTCACCTGTTGACGGGTTTCTTGTAAACGCAACGCCTGTTGCAGAATCATCACCCATATTTCCGAATACCATCATTACGATGTTTACTGCTGTTCCGAGATCGTCGCTGATTTTATTGATTTTTCTGTAGGCGATTGCACGCGGATTATTCCACGATTTAAATACCGCTTCGATTGCAGTAAACAATTGATCCATAGGATCTTGTGGGAAATCACTGTTCGTTTTTTCTTTGTAGAGCGCCTTGTAATCCTTGATAATGTTTTTAAGCATTTCCGGAGTAAGTTCCGTATCGCTTTTCAAACCGTTTTCTTCCTTGTATTTGTCAAGGATTTTTTCAAATTCTTCATGCGGAATGCCCATTACAACGTTTCCGAACATTTGAATGAAACGTCTGTAACTGTCGTATGCAAATCTCTCGTTGTTCGTAAGATCTTTAAGGCCTTCTACGGTATCATCGTTCAAGCCGAGATTCAGAATAGTATCCATCATTCCGGGCATTGAAATCGGTGCGCCGGAACGAACCGAAACGAGCAGAGGATTGTTTCTATCCCCGAGTTTTTTGCCGGTTTTGTCTTCGAGTTTGTGTAAATGCTCCAAAGTTTCGTTTTTAATTTCTTCCGTAAGTTTACCTGTTTTTTGATATTCCTTACATGCTTCGGTAGTTATCGTAAAGCCGGGGGGAACAGGAAGTCCGATACGTGTCATCTCGGCAAGGCCTGCACCCTTACCACCAAGCAGACTTTTCATGTCTTTACTGCCTTCTTCGAAATCATATACCCATTTTTTTGCCATATACTTTACCTCCTAAAGTAATTTATAGTCTAATTTTTATTATATACTTCTATCTTAAAAACTCAAACAAAACATTAATTTTTTCTCTCGATGACAATTTCCGAAAAATCCGCAAATTGTTTGAACAAACTTTCCAATTTTTTAAGCAAAGCGAGTCTGTTTCTTTTAATTTTTTCATCTTTGTCCATAACAAGTACGTTATCAAAAAATTGTGCTATAACAGGATGCAGAGTGAAATATACTTCCATAACTTTTTCATAGTCTGCTTTTTCCATGTGCTCTTTTATAGCGGTTTCGGCGTTTTGCATGAACGAAAATAAGTTCTCCTCATCATGCTCTGCAAATAAATTCTTATCGACTTCACCGATTTCCGCCCCGCTTTTTTCAAGTATATTGGATACTCTTTTATTAGATAGAGCAATAAATTCGAGAGTCTCCTCGTTAAGGTGTTTCATTAGCACTTTCGCCCGTTTCAAATACGTCGGCGTAAGATCAATTGGCAATGCAATAACCGCATTAATTACGTCGTAGCGGATTCCTTTTTCCTTCAAAATCGCTTTTTCTCTGTCTTTAAGGAATTCCATAACTTCTTTCTTCTTGTTTTTGACTTTCTTATTATCATTCATATGAATGTTAATGGATGCATCTATTAATTCTTCCAGAGGAAAATAAGTTTCACTTTCAAAAGACGAAACTATTTGCATGATCCCGTTGCCTGCTCTTCTAAGCCCGAACGGGTCTTTTGAACCGCTTACTTTTACATTGATTCCGAAACTGCCGGTAATCGTATCAATTTTGTCTATAAGCGAAAGATATTTTCCAATAGTGCTTTTTGGCAAACTGTCTCCCGAAAATTTCGGTAAATACTGCTCGGAAATTGCAGCCGATACTTCTTTGTTTTCTCCTTGTATATCGGCATAAATTCCTCCCATTGTGCCCTGCAGATCGGTAAATTCTCTCACCACATTAGTTAAAAGGTCTGCTTTGCTGAGAAATGCGGCTCTTTTTAAATTTTCTGCGGAATTTTGGTCAAGGTTCAGTAGTTTTGCTGCAGTTTCGGACAATTTTACAAGCCTTTCCGTTTTGTCCTTCATTGTTCCAAGGCCTTTCATAAATACTACGCCGGAGAGCTTGTTTACGAGACTTTCGAGTTTCACTTTTTTGTCTTCTTCAAAGAAAAATTTTCCGTCCAGCACACGTGCCCTCACAACTTTTTCATATCCGGAACGAACTATTTCTATAAAATCGGAAAGTCCGTTTCTTACACCTATGAAATACGGTAATAAATGTCCTTTACCGTCGCTAACTGCGAATGATTTCATGTGCCCTTCTATTATACTCTGCACAATACACTGAGGAATACTTGTCGCTTCTTTTCCTATGGATGCAAGGAACGGGGTCGGGTATTCCGTTAGATTCGTTATCTCTTCAAGATGTGTTTTAGAATATAGAGGGGTACCGTTCACTTTTTGGGCTTCTTCTCTTGACCTGCGCTCTACAATTTGTTTCCTTTCGTCAAACGATAAAATTACGTAGTTTTCTTTGAGTTTTTTAAAATACTCATTTGGACTATTCACTTCTATTTCTTTGGGTTTATCAATTCTGAGCCCAAAAGTTTTTCTATCACTTTTTACATCGGCGAATTCAAGATTCACAATTTTTTCGTTTAGCAATGCGAGGATATACCTTACGGGACGGACAAAACGGATGTTCTTATTAATCCAATGCATTGATTTTGGAAAGTGCAAATTTGTCAAAGCAAAAACTGATGTTTCTTTTACTACTTCTTCTGCATCTTTACCTTTTACGGTTTTTCTGCCGTACAAGTATTTCCCTTTTTCCGTTTCTTTGACGAACGTATCTTCCTTTTTAAGTCCGTTGGAATTTAGGAACTTTTCAAAAAGAGGTTTGGGAGTTCCGTTATCATTCATTACGGCTCTTAACGGAGGGCCTTTTATTTCGATTTCTTTGTCTTCTTCTTTTTCATCCAGCCCTTTTATGTAGAGCGTAAGTCTTTTAGGTGTTCCGAACGTCTCTATTTTCTTATACTTTATTGAATATTCCGAAAGTTTTTTTTCGGTGATTACTTTAAGATCTCTTACAGCTCCGTTCAAAAAAGCAGCTGGTATTTCTTCAGTGTAAATTTCAAGCAGATACTCCATCTTTTTCCTCCGTCTTTAAAACGATTTTTGCCGCAAGCTCGGCCATATGCCTCATTCTCGCAATAAGTTGGACTCTTTCGGCGATACTAATACTTCCCCGTGCGTCCAAAAGATTAAATGTATGAGAACATTTCAGCAGATATTGGTATCCGGGATAGAGTAATCCTTTGTTTAAGAGCCTTGTCCCTTCGTTCTCATAAATATCAAATAGCGTAAAAAGTTTCTTGGGATCACTCTCGTCAAAGGCATAAACGCATTCCTCATATTCTATTTCTTTTCTTAAATCGCCGTAAGTGTTATTTTCGTCCCATTGTATATCAAATACGTTGTCTTTGCCTTGAATGAACATTGCTAACCTCTCCAGACCGTAAGTAATTTCGACCGATACTGGATCTAAGATTATTCCGGCTGCTTGCTGAAAATACGTGAACTGCGTAATCTCAAGGCCATCCAATCTTACCTCCCAGCCTATTCCCTGTGCGCCGAGAACCGCTGTTTCCCAGTTATCCTCTATGAATTTTACTTCATGCTGGGCAAGTTTCAATCCGAGTGCCCTGAGACTGCTTAAATACATTTCTTGTATGGAAAATGGGGGTGGTTTGATAATCACCTGAAACTGATGGTGCATATACAATCTGTTGGGATTTTCCCCGTATCTTCCGTCTGCCGGCCTTCGGGAAGGCTGGACGTATGCAACAGCCCATTTCTTTTTTCCGAGTACCTTAAGAAAAGTATAGGGGCTCAAAGTTCCGGCACCTACCTGTTCGTCAAAAGGGGGTAAAATCACACATCCCTGTCTTTTCCAAAAAGTTTCCAACCTAAAAATCATTTCCTGAAAATTCATGTTCCACCTCTTTATAGATTTCTATATATTATCAATTTTCCTGATTGTTTCAAGGAATTTTAAAAAATGTTTCGATTCAGTATGGTAATAAATAAATTCGTTCAAAAGTCTCAAAATCGCTATTTCATTGCCGGTTTTATTTATGTCTTCTATGTTTTTTTCATAGAAATCGGAGACTTGTTCCATAATAGCCTTGTTTACTTTTGTCCCTTCTTCGGTGTTAAATCCACCTTCTTTTGCGCTAAAAAAAACATCATCTGCAGTGATCTGCACCGTTTTAACGGGATTCCCCCAGAAGCGTAGAAAATGTAACACAAAGTAAACGGTGGCGACTTTTGAAACACCTCTGTTTTTTAAAAATTTCAACGTGTTCAATATAAGGTTGAATATCCGCATATCTTCCTGCTCGTATGGTATAAAAAGCAACACAAGTTCTTTTATATATAGGAAAGCAAGGTAATTGTCAATTTGTGCTTTTGCATCGAGAAAAGCTGAGATAAGTTCCGTTTCGGTAATCGTAAAAAAATTTCCCTTTCTGTAGAGTAGAAATTTTTCATACAAAAATTCGTCGGACAGTCCGGAGCGTTTGGAATTTGCAGAACGTACCGAACGAATTTTTGCACGGATCTTTCCCATTTGATCGGAAAATATCGTTAATATTCTGTCTTTTTCCCTATAGGATTGTGCAGAGATTACTATACCTTTTAAAGCAACATATCCCATTAAGTAACTATTGCAACGCTTCTGCTCGCACCGATTCTTGAGGCGCCTGCTTTAACCATTGCTACCGCTTCCTCAAAAGAATGAATCCCACCTGCCGCTTTCACGCCGATATTTTTTCCGACAACTTCACGCATGAGTTTTACGTCTTCTACTTTTGCCCCGGCTTTGTTAAATCCGGTTGAAGTTTTAACGTATTGTGCCCCTGCAGAAGCGGCAATCGTACAAGCAATAATTTTTTCCGTATCAGTTAGAAGGCATGTTTCGATAATGACTTTTACTATATGTGGAGACACCGCTTTTACCACACTTCTTATGTCCTCTTCAACGGTTTTGTAATCTTTCGATTTCAACGCGCCGATATTTATTACCATATCAATTTCGTCTGCACCTGAGCGGATAGCTCTTTCCGCTTCAAAAGTTTTTGCCGCGCTGTCAATCGCACCGAGTGGAAAACCGACAACAGAAGCTATTTTCACGGAACTGTCTTTTAATTGTTCTTTTGCAAACGGAACAAAAAACGAGTTTACGCAAACGGAATAGAAATTATACTGTTTTGCTTCGTTGCACAGTTTTTTAATATCATCGTACGTGGCTTC
>JALSNB010000224.1 GCA_026987225.1 Caldisericaceae bacterium | reverse complement strand
GCACTTCTGTTTGGAATTTCCGCAAACAATGTAAAAGTGCGTTTGTTCAGGGCAAGGAAAAAACTTTTTGCAATGTGGAAGAAAAATAAATAATTTACTTCAATTTGAGTTTTTTCATTAAAAAGTTTACCGGCCCGAGCATTGTCGGCCACGGTATCTGTGCAAGTGTGATGATCAGTGCTGTTTGCGGATTGAAAAATTGCATTGCAAGCACTATTCCTATTGAGACGTTCATGAAAGTTTTAGAGTTCGATACGGCAATCCGTTTCTTGTTATCCAAAAACGGTACGTATAAAAGTCCGAATGCGAAAAAGAAAAAGTATATGGGATAGATCAAAGCAAGGTATTTTAATACCTCAACCGGGTGCGTATATATGAATTTCGCATTAATGGAGAGCACTATAAGAGATATGAATGAAATCGGTATTGCGGTTATCGATTTGCTTCTTCTTACGAAAAACGCCGTTTGCTTTTTAAAAAACCTTTCGAATAATACGGCAAGGATCAGAGGAACAATAATGAGTTCGAGCATCGTGATAAAAATACCGACATAATCCAAACGGACAATCTTTCTGAGAAGCAAAAAGAAAAGCAGAGGTATGCTTACCGGTGCAACGAAATGGCTGAATATCGTTATGATAACGGTTAGCGAAGCATCTCCTTCGGTAAGTTCCGTCATCGCAGCGGATGCAACACCAGACGGTACCGCAGACAGTAGGAGAACTGCCGCAATAAAGTTATAATCTTTCATAAATAGTGAAAATATCAAAAAGATGATAACGGGCGCAAGGAACATATTCATCAGCGTGCCGTATGCGGGAATAATCGGATTTTTCAGATAGTTAAGAATCTCTTTGAAATCGATCTTTAAGAAGGATACGAATAGCACAAACATAAGGATATACTTTAAACTCCATTTGAGAAAACCGAAATACGGGAATATGAGCCCCAGAGGCACTCCCATAAGTAGCACGATTGAAACGTTGTTTTCTATAAAATTGATGATTTTCATACGTTTCCATATTACTGATTTTATCATTTTATAAAAGCCCGCTTTTGGATTACAATAAAATATGAGTGAATTCAATGTAATAGAACCGCGGCTAAGAATGCCGAAAATCGTTCCTTATGCAATCCAGCGCCCTCGGATTGATAAGTTGATTAACGAAGGGTTTAAAAAGAAACTGCTTCTCATTCTCGGTAGCAGCGGAAGCGGTAAAACCACGGCGGTGTTAAACTATATAAACAACTATTCCGTAAAGCGTTTTGCCTATCTCAGGCTTTCTAAACAGGAAACAGACTTTAACGTGTTTGCCGCATATCTCTCTAAAGTCCTGAAAAAATCTCTTGGCGAAGGTATTCCTCTCGGCAAGTTTATTGGTGAAGCGGATAAATCTTATCTTTTGTCCGTTTATCTTGCAAACAGAATGTCCAAATTGAAAAAAGATTTTTATTTAATATTAGATGACTTTCAAAATGTGGAAAAAAGCGGGGATATGTTGAGATTTTTGAATCCGTTGCTTTCCGCATCCGTTTCGAAATTCCATATAATCATTATTTCGCAAAGAAAGCCGAACCTCAAAGTTGAAAAAATGATTCTTAACGGTGACGGAATGATAATCACCGAGAAAAATTTACGGTTTAATAGGGAGGAGATTGAGACGGTATTGCGTCATTTCAAACCGAATTGCGAAGATAGTGATGTTGAAGATGTTTTAAGGGATACGGAAGGATGGCCGATGGGTGTTGCTGCCGCTGCAAAAATTATTTCGCAGGGCAAAAAGATATCCGATCAGGATTATAAGTGGTTATTTGAAGAAATTTTCAATTCTCTTGATAAAAACGTACGGAACCTTTTATTGAAAATATCACCGCTCTCTGCCGTGTATCCCTCTATGCTAAAGAATTACCTTTCAAAAAAAGAGGTATCACTTCTTGAGAAGTTATCAAACGACGGGCTTTTTATGTACAAAATTCCGCAAGGATACAAACTCCACAGCCTCTTCAGAAGTTTTTTAAAAGGTGAGCTGGAAAGAAATCCGAATAAGGATTTGTTGCTTAAGAAGTTGGCTGACTCTCTACGCAAAGAAGATCCGATAAAGAGTATGTTATTTTATGTTGAGACCGGAGATTTTTCCTCTGCTGAGGAAATAGCGAAGATTAACAACTGTTTTTCAGGAACGCTATACGGATACGAAA
>JALSNB010000223.1 GCA_026987225.1 Caldisericaceae bacterium | reverse complement strand
GGTACATATAAAACAAGAGTTGCATTTTTGCAGGCAACAAATATGAGGAAGATTTTTTGATTTCACCGATAATTGTCGTTTTCCCTTTAAATTTAATCAGATCTATTTTTATCGTATCAAACAGAAATTCCTTTTTCTCCCTCTTATAACTCCCCTCGTGGATAGCCCGTCCGAATTCCAAAAGGTCAAAATCTTCATAAGGAGTAATTTCGTGTTTCATTAGCCACACTTCTCTTTTGCAAACGAAGTAATACCATACAAGAGTTCCTGTTATTTTTACCATATAGCGTTTTTTACCTTGTCTATGTATCCGGTTTCCATATCGTAATATTCATTCAACTGATCGTGATGAACTATATAAAAACCGTTTTCAAGAGCGGGCAAATTATCCTTTCGCACGTTTACGGTAAAGAGATTAAGCCTCTGCTTGTTTGCAAGATATATTTTACGCCTGTCAAGGGAATCTTTAGCAGCACTAATATCTTTAATAAATTCGGTTATAAAAGCTTCCGCCTCATCATTTACGGCAACAAAAACGCTCTGCTTTTGATCCTCGTCGATTACCTTGAATTTCCCGACTTTTTCAAAATCCAGCTTTTCAAGTGCTTCTAAGAATTCGTCTGATTCCGTTCCCACGGCCCGCTCTTTGACGTTCTTAAAAAATTCGTTTATAAGTTCCGAAAATTCGGGCTCTTCCAGTTCTGTTTTTCCTTTAAGCAAATCCAATGTAATGTTCGGCAGGATTTTTTTATAAACATAACTTGCGAGGCTGTCAATTCTGAATACGTATCCCGTACCTTTGCCAATTTTCCATTCTCTGTTACATCGCCCGGCCACTTGAACGATAGAATCGAGAGGTGCAATATCTCTGAACACAACATCAAAATCAACATCCACGCCGGCTTCAACAACCTGTGTTGAAACGAGTATCGGTTTTAAACCGCTCTTTAGGGCATTTTCAATTTTTTCCACTCTGATTTTCCTTTGATACGGCGTAATTTGCGAAGATAAGTAGAAGAGCATGCGCTTACCATCAGTATTAATATCGGAACATTCGGAGTACGGCATAATGTCAAACGGTGCGTTTTCTTTTACAAACTTGTAAAAATTTCCGGAGCTTTTAATCGTATTAAAAACGGCAAGGTACGATTTTTCTTCTTTCATTTTACTCAGTATGTCTCCGAAAACTTCCTCTTCTTTCCTTTTAACGGTATCCACACAAAAACGCATCCTGTTCATTTCTTCAAAGAATTCGTCAGCATGTTCGGCGAGTTCAAACGTTTTATCGAATATCAAAGGTTTTGTCGCAGTCATAAGAACAACCGTGCAATTAAGTTTTTCGGTAAGCAACGTAAGGACGTTCCCTACGAGTTTCCAATATTCCGCAGGAATGTTCTGCACTTCGTCGAGGATAACAATGCTTCCGTAAATATTGTGATACTTTTTTAAAAAAGAATTTTTTGACGCGATGATGCTGTGTAAAAGTTGAACAAATGTCGTAACTATAATCTCGCTATCCCACGATTCAATGTACATCAGCGATTCGTCAAGGCTTTTCTCTTCGGAATTCTCCGTAAATTTTACCGGTGCAATGTGGTGATGTGCTATCAAATATGCACTTTTATTGTTTTTATATTCTTCTCCCAATTCGGAAAGGAGTATGTTTTCAAAAACAGAAAAATTTTGCCTTATAATCGATATGAACGGAAGAGAGTATATTATTCTGGGAATGTATCCCTTTTCTTCTTCTATCTTTTTTCTTAACTTCAGGGCAAACGACAAAGAGGCAAGCGTTTTGGCGGAGCCGGTAGGAGCGGTAATGGAAAAAATTTTATCGGTAGATGGCGAAATAACGGAAATTTTTGAAATAACATCGTTATACAGAGCGTCTCTTATAACATTCATTCTGTTTTTCGGCACATTGGAAAACTTCTTTTCTCTGTATCTATCCACAATATCGGCTGGAATTTCATAACGAGTTCTCGAGCTGACATTTCCGGCGCTTCTTTTATCCGCATCGATCAGAGAGGAAAAAATAAGGTAAAGATCCGTGTAGTCAGTATCACGCATGCGTACTCTTCTATGGGCGTCTTTCGCTATCGAACAGATTATGCTGTTGATTTTATCGTAAAACTCGCTAATATCCGTTTTTAGCCCTATGTTTAAAGAGGTAAGTTCTTTCTCAATAATCGCTCTGTTTTTCAAAACATCACTTATCTGTTCCTGCAAAACCGAAACTTCTTCGTGCAAATTTACCAGTTGATTCGTATTTGAAAAACCGTTGCACAGTTTTACAAGTTCACCGAATTTATTAACGTTCGGCAACGAAGTGTGATGTGACACTACGGCAACAAAGCCCGTTAGGGGAAGAAAGCCGTCTTTATACTTTTGGCGCAAAACATAATACGTGAAAAGTGCGGAAATAAAAGAATGGTGGGACTTTAACCCACCTTCTCCACCGCTAAGGTGATTCTGAAAAAAAGAAGTATATTTGCCGAAATCATGCAAAGCCCCAACCACATAAGATATATATTTTAATTTTTCCTCGGGGTTGTTAATTTTCGAAAGTTCGGAAACTTCCCTGAGGTGTTCTATTAAAATCTTATCCGGGTGGGACTTAAACACCATATCAGCTCATAAACAATATGTTGTCCGTTTTGCCCAGGTAGCTCACTCTGTAGTAAGGAACTTTCAATTTTGCAATAACCGGCTCGTGGGAAACCTCGTAAACAAACTTTGCTTTTTTGACAAGACGCCTGTGCGTATCGAATTCCAACGGCATTACTTCCGATATATACCTCAGGACTTTTTCTTTTTCACGCAAAACAAGCCCGTTTTCTTGCGTAAAATCAAGATTCAGCACGCTGTTTACGGAAACAGGTAAATCGGAAACAAGTTCCTCCGCACTCGCATCTCCCACTTTCTCTCCTTTTGCTATGAATTCGCTGATTCCGAAATAGATAGGGTATATGGGGCGCTCTATCCTCTGTTTAAGGGCTTTTACAATAGCTTCTTCCCTGTGGTAAAAGTACACTCTGTACCTGATTTCGCTGCCTTTCTTGGGAAACACTATTTCCACCGGAACCTGCGTATGGCCGCTCTTTCCCGTGAGTTCTCCCAAATTCTTCACATAAAGGTAGTTTACCGTATGGATGCTTTTCCTCACGGGAGAAAGCACCGATACGGCCAACTTACATTTGTCAACGGAGAATTCGGAATAGTAAGAATCCCTGTCCATGCCAAGTGCGGCGGCTATTATACCTGTAATCACCGTTCTCGGGGGGAATGTGTACGAAAGCGAGCTCGAATTCGTATAATACTTTCTAAAGTGAGCGAATGTTCCGATAAGGTCAAAAACGAATAGCTCTTTTATATCCATACGACGCTCCGTTAGGAAGCGACTTCGATGCTCTCTATTTTGTCTTTTACCACAGCGGTTAATTTTTCTTTTAAGTTTCCTCCGCCCTTAACAGACAGATTCGAATCCTGATACAGATAAATCTTTTCAATCGAATCTTTATTTTTAGCAAGCAGGTCTACAAGAGCATCCGTATTTAGTACAAAATCCGTTATATCTCTTATCGCATCTTCTTTTACGCCTTCTTTCGGCTCGAGCTTTACAAAACGCCTCAAATCGCCAAGGAAAGTTTCTTTGTCTTTATACTCTACGCGCAGTATGAGGCGAGGCATTTGATTGTTTTTGCTTCTCGTCGTTGCAGTAAGTGGAATTGCCTTTACAAGAGATTCGTCAAGAAGTTTTATATCTTTGTAAGAGAAAAGCGTTTTTTCGGCTCTTGTCCCGCTAACAATTCCGTAAAACGCAATAAGGGAATAATACAAACGATAATCTTTGCCTATCGCGCCAGCTGATTTTTCCATTCCTTTTTCTTCTTCACTTTGTTTTCCAGTTTGGAAATGAGAAGTGATAGAATTCGATTCTAAAATAGAAATTTCATTTAAAGAATATCCCCAATTAAATTGAACAGGGCCGGTAAAAGTCAAATTTATTTTCTTTTTACCTTTTTTAACAGTCACATCCGGTATAACAGCCCCGAATAAGCGTATATCAATAGTTTTACCTAACAATTCTTTAGCTTTAACCTCATCAATTGATATTTTCTTATCGTTCTTTATTCCTAAAATCGTTGCCATTCTTGTTTTCGCGTTATCCAAAAATCCATCTGGATTGAATACAAAAATCGTTTCTCCTATTAATTGTAAGTAATCCCTGATATACCTCTTCAGTCTGACATCGCTCACCAAATTTCTTCCTGTTTCATAATCCATACGCGGTTTATTTTCATCGTCCGGATCACCGTTCGGATTGCAAAGTTTGCAATCGTAGAGATACAAAATCTCCGAATTTTTGTCATAGATTTTTTCACTCATTGCTTTCCTCCTTATTGTTTTTATTCTTTGAAGTCATTGATTTTAACGTCGAAAATGCATACCCGGAAAGAATATAAAAAACGTTCTCTTTATCGGAAAGCCGCCAGTTATCGATGTTTTTGTCAAGCAAAGACTTGGCGCTTGCAAAAACAACTTCCGAACGGGGAAGTTCTTTGTATTGCACTAATTTTTCAAATAATTCGTTTACAAAAGGAACTATCCTTTTTATACCCATTCCCTGATAAGTGATCTTGTTCAGAATCGGCTTTTTATCGATACCCGCTTTCCATTGGGCCGTGCCTACGATACCGACAAGATAACCGATAAGGAACATCGCCGCCTTCTGCTCGTCGTACCCCATGTTTTTCATAAAATCGGCAATTTCACTGTCAACCTTGAGCCCTTTAAAATCCATAACGCCTCCTTTTCGTAAAAGTTTTAATTCTTCAAAATATTTTAAAAGCAGATTTTGCTTTAACACGGTTTTATGAAGTTGATTTGCATTGCCGTTTGCAAAGTATTGATCGGACTGCTCGTAAACCAATACCCTTGCAAGTTCCGTAAACCTTTCTATCAAATAATCGTAAGAAATCTTGTTCCCTTCCAAAATGTCAACATACGTTTTCATAAGGGATTTGTCAAACGAATCCCTTTTTTTGCGAATCGGAAAGAGAAACAAGAAAGACATAAACCCCAGTCGCCATGTGTTATCATCCGAAAGCAGATTTCGTGCAAACGTATCAAGCTCGTTTTGTTTTTCGACAATCTCGTCGATTCGAGAGGGCGGGACATCTTTTATCAAACCGTATATCTTTAAGGATTTCCCGTCATCTTTGGCTAATAGCAGGTTAAGCATCAAATTGTTTTTACTCTCCTCGAAAAGCATGTCTTCCTTTATCGCTTCCTTGAATTTTATATAGTTGTCAAGTGCATTTGCGCTGGAAACGAACAAATCGATATTTTTTGCCCATTCGGAAATATCCGGATAAGAAAAATTGCTTTTGTAAATAAACTTGGGTATGATGTACACCGTCATTCCGTAAAGGTTAAACCTGAGGTTATTTTTAACAAACATTTCACCTTCAAGGAGTTTTCTGTAACAATCTTTGCAGATCGAAAAGTTTTTATAAAAGTTCTTTTTGTTAAGCCCGGATGCAAAATTTACCTTATCGGTTATGTAATATTTGAATTTCAGTTGGGTCGTATCATCCGTCACCGGCACATCGCTTTTGCCGCAAACATAACAGGTTCCTTTTTGCGCACTTTCGAATCTTTCGTCAAGAAAACTGCTTGCAACGTATCTTTTGTATTCAGGATCGCTTGAAACGGGCTCTCCGTTTACAAATACGGTGAAAAGTGCGATTTCGTTTTTATTTATGCCTCTTTCCTCTTTTATCTTCTTAAAGAGGCATTCAAGAGCAGCCTTCTTGAACTTCTTTTCCTGTTCTTTACTGTATTTGCCGTAAAGTTCTTTCGGAAAATCCGGACAAAACCCCGAATTTACGAAATCAAAAAACTTTTTACCGTTGCCTACGTCTCTAAAAAATCGTGAAACTACGATTTCGAGTTTATCTTTTAATTTCCCGCCGTTTATATTGCGGAGCAATGTCGGAAACGTTGAAGTAAACAAATACTGGGCATTCTGCCCTGTCACACTGACTCTGTCCCTCGGCGAATTTGCAGGCGGGTTTCCTACATAAAGATATTTATTCGGAGAATTTTTGGAAAAAGTTTCTTCCGTTAGTTTCACTTCGTTATTTTTAGTGTCAAAATTGATTCGAATGACGTAATGATCTTTGCCTTCCTTTACCTTTATGTCTTTTACGAGCGACTCGATGAAATCACCACCCCTCTTTTCTATAATTTCCCCGATATCCTTAATCGCTTCGATCACGTCTGCCTCCTATTTTAGTAATTTTCCTTGCATTTCCGCTAAATTACCTATCCCCTCTGTATTATGCATAGCACTTTTCGGAAAAAAATCAAGGAGATTTATGAGGATTTTCCGGATTCTTTTTTGCGTACAGCGAAAACATGCCGAAGCCTGCGGAATTTTTGCCACCTATACCCGTTTCATATACCGTTTTTATCAGCGATATGTCGCCTTTCAACTTGAAAACACCCGTCCACGCTTCAATGCGTGTATTTTTGAAATATGCAATCACTCTGTTTCGTTTTTCGCTAAAATACAGAGGTGTTAAAGCAAGGTTTCCGACGCTTTCCTCGCCCGTTAATAAAAAATGTTTCTTTTTTGCATTGCCCGATATGAGTTTGGAAAATTCGTCTTCATACGGAGAATAATAATAGGTAAGCTGTTTTCCGCTTTGAGAAAGTATCGTGCTGTAAACTGTAACCGGAGAAAGCATCTTTATGCTAACTTCACCGTCAAATTGCGGAGTTTTCAAAACTTCAACCGACGAAACGAACAGTTCCTGTCCGAAAACGGACGCTTCGGGATTCATAATCGCCCTGTTTGCCATGTCTTCTATTAACTTGTTTTTTGGCGACGAAAAGTAAAACTCTATACCGCCCTTAAAAAACAACGCCTCTTCATCGTGCTCCTTGTTTCTTGTGCCGAACGTAAACGTATCGGGAAAGTTCAGCGTTCTTTTCGCGGAAGAGAGACGCTCGCCGAATAGTTTCATCCCTCTGTTCAAGATTCTCGAAAACGTAAAAAGTTTAAAACTTCTCTTTTCGAACCGATACCCCTCGTTGTGAAGAAAATTCGAAATTTCCTCGGAAAACGTCTTATAAATAAGCCCTTGAACAGTACTGTTGTAGTGAAGCGGAAGAAGTATCCCCGCGCCTTTCGAAGCATACTTTATTTTTATTCTCATCGCATTCCTCCTCGCAAGAGTCTTTACTAAAAAATAACACTAAAAAATTTTAAGTCAAGTTTTCACTTCCAAAAGTGCTTGACAAAAAACGTGAGGTTCCTATAATGGGATGTAAGGAGGTTGGTATGTCTGCACAAGAAGAGATAAAAATTGATAAAAACAGTGCATTGCCTCTCTACTTTCAGGTTGAGAGCCTGATTAAAGAGAAAATAAAGAGCGGGGAGTGGAAAAACGGAGCTAAAATTCCGTCCGAAAATGCGCTGACCGAACAGTTTAACGTAAGCAGAAACACGGTGAGAAAAGCAATTTCCGACTTGATAGACGAAGGAATACTTTACGTTGAACACGGGAAAGGGACATTCGTATCGCAGAGAATATTCAACTATCCGACGGAAAGGCTCTTCGGCTTTTCGGAAGAGATGCGCAAAAAAAATGCAAAGCCGGGAGCGAAAATCCTCATAAAAGATGTCATAAACTCAGACGAAGAGATCAAAAAAGTGCTGAATACTGACAAAGTTTACAGACTGAAAAGGCTGAGACTTGCCAACCGAAAACCTCTCGCAATCGAAGACGCATATTTGCCATACAATCGGTTTCCGCACCTTATGGACGGATTTTCCGAAAACATGTCACTTTACGAAACGCTGAAAACAAAATTCGGAGTGGAACCGTTCTATGCGGTTGAATCAATAGAAGCAACCCTCCCGAGGAAAGACGAAATCGAACTGCTCAATATAAAAAGCAATTTGCCCCTGCTCAGAATAAAGAGGAAGACGTATTTGAAAAACGGCGAAATCATAGAATTCGTAAAATCCGTTTACAGAAGCGACGTTTACAGGATTACGCTGAATTTAAAGAGGAATTAGTATGAAGATAGGCATGGACATAGGGGGAAGCACGATTCGCATCGCAATTGTAAAAGGCGACAGGACACTGTTCCATTCAAAGGAATACCCGGCAAATATTAACTCCAACAGATTCGTGCTTGAAGAAATCAAAGAAGAAATATCCAAGTTGGCAACCGAAAACGTGGAAATCATAGGATGTGCGGCTGCTGGCGGAATGGAAGAACTTACAAAAAACTTATTTAAAAATATACTTTCCCGTTTTTCCAAAAACGTTTTTATTTTTCCTGACGTATCCGTTGCATATTTTGCCGCATTCGGGCACGGAAACGGCATCCTTGCGCTTTCCGGAACAGGTTCCGTTGTTTACGGAAAAAACGGAGTGAAAGAAACAGTAATAGGCGGGCTCGGCTACATTTTAGGCGACGAAGGTAGCGGTTTTTGGATAGGAAAAGAATTTTTAAAAAATGCGCTTTACGAAATGCAAAAAGGCGAAAAAGGCACATATGCAAATCTCGCAGAGAAATACTTTTTAAAAGATAACGTGCATGCAATCATCGAAAAAGTTTACGGAGAAAACCCGCAATTCGAACTGTCAAAATTCGGCAGATTCGCAATCGAAAATGCGGGCTCGGACGAAATCATAAAGCACGGAGCCGAAATGCTTGCGGAAGATGCGATAACAGCAGCAAAAGTATTGAATTTTAGAAACAAAGTGCCGGTGTCGGTTTCAGGGGGCGTTTTTTCACATTCAGAATATTTTAGCAACGTTTTTTTTAACCGTTTCGGCAAAACATTCGAATATAAAATACAAGAAGCAAATTATCCGATGGAAATTGCGGCAATAAAACTTGCGGAGGAGAAAAATGCTGAATAAAAAAGAAACCGAAGAAATCGTAAGAGAAATGATCGAAAGCGAAAGAAAGGCTTTCGATGCAGTAAAAAAAGTGGAAAAAGAGATAACAAAACTCACGGAAGCCGTGATAGACACGATAAACAGCGGCGGAAGGATATTTTATGTCGGTGCCGGGACAAGCGGAAGAGTGGGAGTGCTTGACGCTTCCGAAATACCGCCCACGTTCAACGAGAAAGGATTATTCGTACCGGTAATCGCGGGTGGAAAAGACGCTGTTTTCGAGGCAAGAGAACAGGCTGAGGATTCTGCGGAAAGCGGCGGCTCCGACTTGAGAAAAGAAGGGTTTTCGAGAAAAGATATGGCAATAGGAATAAGTGCAAGCGGAAGGACGCCTTACGTAATCGGTGCGTTGACGTTCGCAAAATCCATAGGGGCAAAAACGGCGATTGTTGCATGCAACGACGTAAGAATCCCGTTT
>JALSNB010000222.1 GCA_026987225.1 Caldisericaceae bacterium | reverse complement strand
TTTTTTGTCCATTATATAAGAAATTTTTGCGGCTGTCAAATTGATTAATCTTTATTATTTGCGTGCGATTTAAAATAGAGCAAAAGCATCTGAATGTCTGCCGGGCGAACACCGGAGATACGCATTGCCTGACCGATTGACATGGGCTTTATCTGTTTGAGGCGCTCCCTTCCCTCTTTTGAGAGTGACGGAACCGTATCGTAATCAAAATCCTGCGGAATGGTGAAACTTTCCCATTTTTTGAATTCTTTTACTCTGTTCTTTTCCCTCAAAATGTATCCGGAATATTTTGCTTCTATCTCCACCTCTTCCAAAATTTCGTCAGGGTAATTTTCAAACTCCGGATTGAGTTTTTTCAAATCTTCTTTGGTAAAGTCCTGCCTTTTCAGTAAATCCATAAGCAGCACGGGTTTGTTTATCTCCTTTATGCCGAGCGATTTCAGCCTGTTCAGTGTTTCCTTGTTCGGTTTCAGTGCTATGCTTTCAAGCGCCCTTTTTATGTTATTTATCATTTCTTCCTTTTCGAGTACCTTTCTGTATTTCCACTCTTCTACGACTCCGATTTCATAGCCTTTGCGCGTAAGCCTTAGATCCGCATTATCCTCCCTTAAAAGCAACCTGTATTCGCAGTGTGAGGGAGTAATTCTGTACGGTTCGAACAGTTCCTTTGTCAAAAGGTCATCCGTCATAACACCGAGGTATGCTTCGCTACGTTTTAATACGAAAGGCGGTTTGCCTTTTGCTTTTAACGCTGCGTTTATTCCCGCAAGAAGCCCTTGCCCTGCCGCTTCGTCGTATCCCGTTGTGCCGTTCGGCTGCCCTGCGATAAACAGGCCTTCGATGAGTTTTGTTTCGTATGTAAGGTTGAGCTGTGTCGGTATTATATAATCATAGTCGATTACGTATGCGGGGCGTATGATTTCGACATTTTCGAGCCCCGGTATCGTTCTCAGCACTTCTATCTGCAGTTCGTAAGGCATTGACATGTACATGCCCTGCATGTAAATTTCGTTCGTATGGAACCCTTCCTGTTCAAGGAAAAACTGGTGGCGTGTTTTGTCAGGGAACCAGCGCACCTTTTCTTCTATGGACGGGCATGTTCTCGGGCCGGTTTTCACCATTATCCCCATTACGGATGGCGAAAGATTTAAATGTTTTCTTGTTTCTTCTATCGTTCTTTCATTTGTCCAACCGAGATACGAGGGAATTTGGTTTTTGTAAATTTTCGGCTCGTTCCAGAAAGAAAAATGAAGCGGTGTTTCGTCACCTTTTTCTATTTCGAATTTTGAGAAATCAATTGTTCGTTTGTCCACTCTCGGTGTTGTTCCCGTGTTGAAGCGCCCTATTTTGAAACCCAACTCTTTGAGTTGATCGGATAATGCATTTGACGGAGGTTCAGCCCATCTGCCGGCAGGCGTTGACCACCTCGAAATGTATATTCTTCCTTTAAGATAGGTGCCTGCGGTGATTACAACGGAACTTGCAAAAAATTCCGTCCCGTCGTCTACCTTCACGCCTATCGCTTTTTGCCCTTTTACGATAAGTTCGCTTACGAGCCCCTGCCTGAGATGAAGGTGAGTTTGGTTTTCAACTCTTTCTTTCATTCTTAGCGAATAGAGCCATTTGTCGCACTGAGCGCGCAAGCTCCACACGGCCGGCCCTTTCGAAGTGTTCAGCATCTTTATCTGTGTAAGGGTTGCATCCGTGTTCAGTGCCATTGCTCCGCCCAATGCGTCCACTTCTCTTACGACCTGGGCTTTTCCCGGGCCGCCTATCGACGGATTGCACGGCATCCAACCGATTGCGTCGTTATCTATCGTTATGAGTAGGGTTTCGGCACCGATTCTTGCCGAAGCGAGTGCCGCTTCAACGCCTGCGTGACCGGCCCCTACCACAATCACATCAAAATTTTTCATCTTCATGACAAAAATTATATCATAAAAGCACGGTAATTGGTAGGGCAACCTTTACACGCTGTTATTTTTAAAAAGCCGTAAAACATGTAAAAACTGTCTTTAAGATATTGTAAATTTATGCGTATTGAGTTATTATTTTTCCGTGAGGACGCAAAGCGGGAGTACGGATTTTGAAAGAATAAAAAACCTTATATTGAGGCTTAGCTACATGCGTTTTTCCGGAAAGCTCACGTTAAATAAGGGCGAGCATTTCTGCACGATCGAATTTTTTAACGGGAATGTAAGCGGTGCGTTCGGTTGGAAATTGGAAGG
>JALSNB010000221.1 GCA_026987225.1 Caldisericaceae bacterium | reverse complement strand
GCAATCACAAGGACGCCGATGAAAGCAAGAAGCCCGTATACAAGTGCCACGTCGATGTAGATATACCTGTTAAATATCATGGCAAAAAATACAAACAGAGCAATGGTAATTGTGGTAAGCACGTCAAGCCCGACAACTCTGTTCGTAACATCCGGGCCCGCAATCATTCGAATTACTGCGAGAATGATGCCGACAGAAACAATGCCAATGTAAATCCAATTTAGCACACTCATCCGAAAATCTCCTTTAAAAATTTCTCAAAACGCCCGCAGATTTCACGGGTTGCACCTTCTGTGGTTTCATCTTTTACGTAGATCCAGTGAACAAGAAGCGTATCATCTTTTACATCCATAGTAAGAGTACCTGGCGTAAGAGTAATAGAGTTTGCAAGCGACAATTTCCCTACGTCGGTTTTCAAGTTAGTGCATACCGTTACAATACCCGGCTTAATGGGCATACTGGGAGCAAGCACTCTATAAGCCATGTCAAAGTTCGCAAGAATTACCTGCCATAAATAATAAGGAATGTAAATCAACAGATAAAACAATCTCTTTGGAGAAAGGTTTCTCAAACCGTGTTCGGTTAAGTAATCGAAAGAACCAATTGCAACAAGCAGGGACACAATCAAGCCCACAACAAGTTCATCTATACGAGTTGTAGCAGTGAGTAAAAGCCATGCGACATACAAGACAATTACTGTAAAAATGTACCTGTTAAGTTTTCCTGCCTTTTCCATTTTCCACCACCTTTCGTTTGTATTAAACAGTTCAATTTTATTATTTTACGGAATTTAGTCAAGTAAAAATTTTAACAATTCTCATTTGTGAATAGTTTAAATGGGCATTTTATGAGAGTTAGATATAATTTTCATAACTTTTAAGCCGAAATATAAATTATAAGAAATAAGCATTGCAACGTATTTGTTAAAATTTTACCAGTTTTAGTGAAAATTCATTACAAAGTATTGACAAGTATAAAAATTTCGATATAATAGTTTGTGATGAAAGAGAACAAACTGAAGATACAAGACGATAAGAAAATAAGTAAATTAGCGAGATGCCTTGGGGTTTTATCAAACGAAAGAAGGTTAAGAATAATGTTACTCCTATTAGAAAAAGAACTCAACGTGGGCAAGATTGCCGAATTATTGAGTATGCCACAATCTTCGGTCTCACTCCACCTGGAAAAATTAGCGGAATGCAGTTGGGTAGATAGAAGAAGAAAAGGGAAAAACGTGTACTACAAAATTGATAAAAATACCAAATCCGTTATTAAGACAATTATCCTACATTTTAATAAAATTTTATGAGAGGAGGTGGCATTATGGCACCATTAGCAGCAGACATGGAGCACTATCTTGAGCAGTTTCAAGACCTGCTCAAAAAAGCGGGAGAAGCGGAACCGGGGTACGCAAAAGCCCTTATGGAGTTCGTTAAACAGGCAGAAAAACCGGGAGCCCTTTCCACAAAAACAAAAGAACTTATCTCTATCGCTCTCGGCGTAACGGCACATTGCCCGTTCTGTATCGCTTTCCACACAAAAAACGCAATCAAAGAAGGGGCAACAAAGCAGGAAATTTTGGAAGCAGGACTTGTTGCGGGGCTTATGGGCGGCGGTCCGGCGGTAGCGTACCTCAGATACGTAATTGACGCTTGCGATCAGTTCGGCGCAAAGTAGGCAAAACCATTGAGGGGCTTCATATGAGGCCCCTTTTGTAACGCGGAGGCAAAGATGAGTAAAATAAGCAATGAATGGCACGGCATCCCAAGAAAAGAAATTCCGTGGTATTCGACGGTTGACAAAGAAAAATGTATAGGATGCGGACTCTGTTTTGTAACATGCGGAAGAAATGTTTATGTAATGAAAGGCAAAAAGGCAGAAGTTGCGAATCCTTATAATTGCCTTGTGGGATGCACAACTTGTGCAACAATTTGCCCAGTAAATGCAATTTCTTTCCCGGACAAGGAATTAATACAAAAAATCGAGAGAGAGCATGCAATCTTACGATACGTTCAAGAAGAAAAAAAGAAAAAAGGAGCAAAAATAGAATTGGAGAAAGTACGAGCAGAAGCGGAAAAAATCGTATCTTCTTCTCCTCATATGGCAGAATTTACAATCACCGGACACATACTTGAAAAAGAAATACCGAAGAAACTTTTAAATATTATTTCACAATGCAAATGCGATATCGTAAATTTCAAACTCGAAACGCCTTCCTTAAAGGTTTGCTTTGACGAGCAAGCACCATCAGCTGCAAGATTTACACTTGTATCTCAGGATTATGCGGATATTACAAACTGCATGGAAAAAATTGACAAATTATTGGAAGAGAATAACATAGTGGTAGTAGAACACAAAAAAATTTCATAACCGTTAGGAGGTCAGTATGGAAGAATTTGATGTTGCAATAATAGGTTCCGGTTCGGCAGGGTATGTTTCCGCAATCAGGGCAGCAGATTTGGGAAAAAAGGTTGCTATAATCGAGCATAGAGACATAGGTGGCACATGTCTCAACAGGGGATGCATACCCACAAAAGCGCTGTTAAAAACCGCGGAAGTATACCAAACCATAAAAGAATCAAAGACATTTGGCATAACTGCGGATAATGTTTCATTCGATCCGGATGCCATCCAAAAGAGAAAACAATACGTTGTAAAAAGACTTGTATCGGGTGTCGAATTTTTGTTAAAATCAAGAAAAGCGGTGATAAAGAGCGGAAGGGGAGAACTGCTTGACGAACATACAATTCAGATTTCAACAGGAGATAACAGTGAGCGGATAAAAGCAAAAGACATCGTCATCGCAACAGGCTCCGAACCCGCACTGATACCGGCATTCAAAATAGACAAAAAAAACGTATTGACAAGCGACGAAGCGTTGAACCTCACCACACTTCCAAAAGACATTCTCATAGTCGGTGCCGGAGCGATCGGTATCGAGTTCGCCACTTTCCTTTCCACTTTCGGAGTAAAGGTAACAATAGTGGAAATGATGCCGCAGGTCGTTCCTCCGCTAAAAGATAAGAAACTCGCAAATATCATTCAGAGGTTATTGGAAAAACGCGGCGTGAAAGTGATCACCGGAACAAAAATCGAAAACATAGAAATCGTAAAAGACGGAGAAGTCGTATCCACACTGAGCAACGGTGACGAAATACACACTGAAAAAGTACTTGTTTCCATAGGAAGAAAACTCAATTCGGACGGCATAGGTATTGAAAAATTAGGTATAGAAAAAGAAAAAAGCCGCATAAAAACAGACGAACATCTCAGGACAAACATTTCGAACATCTATGCAATAGGGGACGTTACAGGCGGTCTGCTTCTCGCACATAAGGCAATGAAAGAAGGAGAGACCGCAGCCGAAATTATTGCGGGAATGGACAAAAAAATGGATTACAGAGTCGTTCCGTGGGCAATATTCTCTTCTCCAGAAATCGCTTCCGTTGGACTTACCGAAGAAGAGGCTAAAAACAAAGGGGTAGATGTGATTACGGGAGAATTCCCGTTTACGGCGAACGGTAAGGCTGTTTCAATGAATGCAACGGACGGAGAGGTAAAAATCGTAGCAAATAAAGAAACAAACGAAGTGATAGGCGCGCAGATTGTCGGGCCCGAAGCATCGGTTATGATCGCCGAACTTGCGCTTGCAGTGGAAAAGAAACTTTCGTTAAGGGATATTGCGGATACGATTCACACACACCCCACGCTCTCCGAAGCAACAATGGAGGCGGCAAAAGACGCACTCGGAGAAGTAATTCATATGGTAAGGAGGTAAAAATGGCAGATAAAAAAGAACTTGAAGGTATTGTTGCAGAAATTGAAAACGGAGTGGCAACACTGCACCTCAGTGAGGAAAAAGCAAAGGAGCTCGAATCTCCGAGCTTCATCGAGTTACCTCAAGTCGGGAAAAAGATTTTCCAGGGAGACGTTATAGGGAGTATCGAAACCGCAAAATCAGTGGAAAACATCAAAACACCGGTGAGCGGAGAGGTAATCGAAATAAATTCGGAGCTAAAAGATCACCCTGAACTTGCAACAGAAGATCCATTGGGGAAAGGATTCCTCATTAAAGTAAAACTTTAATATTAAAAAGCCTCCCATATGGGAGGCTTTTGTTTTTCTATCTTCTCTTTTTCTTACTTTTCTTTTTGCCTTTTTTCTTGGAAACTTTCTTTTTAGGCAGAGACTGAACATTTGCATTGTCAGAGTCGCTTGCAGTCTGAACAGTGCTTTCCGAAACAGAAGCAACCTTTTGCGGCTCGATTTTTGCCACACTCTTACGGACTTTATCTTTTCCCTTATGCCAGAGCACAAGAAGAGGAGATGCGATATAAATTGAAGAATACGTTCCTGAAAGGAGTCCGAACATAAGTGTCATTGAGAAGTCTCTGAGAGTGGGACCGCCAAAGAGCACCAACGAGAATGAAGCGAGGAATGTTGTGATGGAGGTATTCATCGAACGCACCCAGACTTCCGTAATACTCCTGTTTACAAGATCCGGGAAAGATTCTTTCGTCCTGAACTTCAAATTTTCCCTGATTCTATCCATTACAACGACACTATCTTCTACGGAATACGTCATTATCGTAAGGAAAGCACCGATAAACGGAGCGTTGAGTTCCACTCTGAACAGGGCAAGCATGCCGAGTGTAACAAGTATATCGTGGAAAAGGGCAAGCACCGTTGCAAGAGCAAACTGAAAAGTAAATCGAACCGTAATGTAGAAAAGAATAAAGAGGAGTGCAAGAATCAATGCAATGGTTCCGCTTTTTATGAGTTCTTTTCCGATTACCGGGGCAATTGTCGTAATACCTGTCTTATCCTTTTCAACAGGTGCAACTTTTTCTGAAATTTCATTTATTATTTTTGTTGCATCATCCGGTTTGATGGCTTTTGCGTTAAGCTTTATCGTAATTTTATTGCCCTTTGCTTCCTGAACAATTGCATCTTTATATCCGTTTTCAACAAGAATGTTCCTCACAGCAGAAACGTTAGGTGTTTTCTCACAGGTGAGGGAAATTACGGTTCCACCCCTAAAATCAATTCCAAAGTTAAGGGGAAGCCCTGTTGTCACCTGATTGAACACCATTGCACCAATGCCAATCAAAATAATTGCAAGAGATATCGAAAACCAGAGTTTTGTGTGTTTTACAATTTGCCAGCTTCTAATCCTTTCTCTAAAAGTCATTTTCAGCACCCCCTAAATTCCAAAGAGCCACGGCTTCTTTGTCGCAGAAGCAGGAAGCATCAAGTTCACAAGAACGTGAGTTACCACTACGCCGCTGAAGAAACCGGACAATATACCGATAGAAACCGTAATTGCAAACCCTCTGATAACTCCGCTTCCAAGGTAGAAAAGAATAATGGCACCGATAAGAACAGTGAGGTTCGAGTCAAATACGGTTCTGAACGCTTTTGCAAATCCGGCAGCTATGATTGCCTTTATGGATTTACCGGTAGCGAGTTCTTCTTTCATTCTCTCGAATACGATTACGTTAATATCCACCGCCATACCGAGGGACAGTATTGCACCGCCGATTGCGGGGAGAGAGAACGTTGCATGAAGCAGTAGCAAAAGGGAAAGTTCCAGAACAAGATAGAATATGAGCGCAAGTGACGCAATAACACCCAAATATCTGTAGAAAATAATCATGTAGAGGAATATGAGCAGTATAGCAACAATTGCGGCTATAACAGCCATTTTAACGGAATGCGCACCAAGCGTCGGGCCCACTACCTCCTCGGTAAGGAACTTCAGTTTTACGGGAAGCGCACCGCTCCTCAGTAATGCCGCATAGTCAGCCGCTTGTTCTTTCGTAAAATTACCTGTTATAATGCCTTCACCATCAGTAATCGGATTTTGCACGACAGGGCTCATAAGCAATTTGTTATCAAGGTAAATCGCTATTTTCTTTCCGACATTTTTACGTGTTACATCGGCAAATATTTTGGTGCCTTCCGCATCAAGCTTGAACTGTATGATCGGTTCGCCAAGTGTTTTCGGATCCTTACTGAACGCAAGACGTGCATCCTTTATGTGAGCACCCGTAAGAACAACCTTTCCGCTTTCATCTTTAAACTGCAGAAGAGCCGTTTGCCCGATAAGCTCTTTTGCTTTTTCCGGATCTTTCCAACCGGGAAGTTCAACGTCAATTCTCTTCCAGTTTGCTCCTTTTTCCTGCACAACAACGGCTTCACTCAAACCGAGATTGTTTACCCTTTTTCTTAAAACCTGCAGGGTTGTTTGCATTGCCTCGGGCGTGACCTTAACATTCTTTGTGTCCTCAGCCTCAAGGACAAAATGCACACCGCCGTGCAAGTCAAGTCCGAGCCTCGGTTTGAAAAATGCTTCAGGTCCGCTGAGCTGGTCAAGCGGCTTATTCGACACGCTAAAACCGGTCACGTCAACCCAGAGAGAGAAAGCAAACACAATAAGGATAAGTACAATTACGGTAATATTTTTTCTCCTCATTCCAAAATCCTCCTTAAACTATAAATTTTTCATTTTCAATTCGTCTAAAAATGCTTTAAGCTTTCTAAAATCTTCTTTTAACGTATCTTTCAACGCATTGTGGTAGAGCGCAGCAGCCGGATGGTAAAGAGGAATAAACGTAAAGCCATCTTTTTCGAATACCTGCCCGTGCACTCTGCCGATGGAAAGGTTAGGTGCTATTAAAGTGTTTAAAGGCGTATTACCCAACGTGCAGATTACTTTCGGTTGAATAATCGCAATCTGAGCAAATAGATACGGTTTGCACGCTTCAATTTCCGAAAGGAGAGGAACTCTGTTGTTAGGCGGCCTGCACTTCACCACGTTTCCTATAAACACCTCTTTGCGGGAAAGCCCTATGCCGGACAGAAGCTCGTCAAGGAACTTTCCTGCCGCACCGACAAATGGCCTGCCCGTTCTATCCTCATTTCTGCCGGGCCCTTCACCTACAAACATAATATCCGCATTCAGAGAGCCTTCACCCGGAACCGGCTTTATCCGAGTTTCGTGCAAGGCACACTTCGTGCAGTTTATTATATCTTTCGTAATTTCGTCGAACAACGCTTTTTTATCATCCATCAGAATTCTCCGACAAGTACGCTTCCGCGCTCCGAGCGGGACAGCTCTTTTGCAAATTCGTTAAACTCTTCGTAAGAAACGTTTTCTATGCGTTTCATAAGAGAGCTGATTTTTTCCACCTTACCAAGAAACAATCCTTGAACCCCGTTTCTCTGCATTCTGTTTGAAATTCCTTCAAGCCCCAGTATCACATTACCCAAAAGGTACTCTTTTGCGTCTTTAAACTCCTCTTCTTCTACACCGTTTTGAGCAATGGCGTCTATCTCGGTTAAAATTCCCTTTTTCACCTTCTCATACTGAGACGGCACTGTAGATGCATAAATCACGGTTCCACCAGTGTCAAAATACCGCACAGGATACACGTAAATCGTATAAACAAGCCCTTCCTCTTCCCTGAGCTTCTGAAAAAGCCTCGAAGACATATTGCCACCCAAAATTGTCGTATAAATGGATTGCAGTAAACTCTCACGAGTATAGAGCCTGAATCCTCTCAACGTTATTGCAATATGCATCTGAGTGCTTTCCTTTTTGAATATCCTATCGTTAAAATGAAAATGCGGTGTCCGTATCTTAGGCGAAAATGATTCTCCGTTGAGATCGGAAAAATACGCATCTATAAACTGCTCTGTGACCTTAGCGGAAATATCTCCTGCAACGGATACAAGCATATTTTGCTTGTTAAACAACTTTCCAAAAGTAGAAACAAGATCCTCCCTCGTTATGGATTCCACACTCTCTTTTGTGCCAAGAGGATTATTTGCAACCGAGCTCTCGTTCCATATGGAATGTAGCGCTTCGGTTTGACAGATATCTTCGGGGCTATCAAGGTATTCCTGAATTTCTTCCAATATCACCTTACGTTCCCTTTCAATGAGCTCCTTATCGAAAGTAGCGTTCTTTACAATATCCGAAAGCACGCTAAACCCGTTTTCGCTATGCTTGCCAAGCAGTTTTGCATAGAACAATGTGTACTCCGGAGACGTGTATGCGTTTAACTCTCCTCCGAGCTTTTCTATTTCATGGGAAATTTCAAACGCGGAACGATTTTTTGTGCCCTTGAAAACGGCATGTTCGATAAAATGCGATATGCCTTTTTTATCGGGGCTTTCGTACCTGCTCCCGGACTTTACGAAAACGCCTATGGAAACGGAAGGAAACGTGTGGTTTTCTTCCAAAAAATACCTTATGCCGTTTTTGGAAATACGCTGCTCTATATAGTTATTTTCCATCTTTTACGTTTTGCTTTACTCCCTTTTTCGTAAGCTGTATCTTTCCGTTATCGTCTATACGCATAACCTTTACCATGAATACATCACCAACATGGACTTCTTTCCTTATATCTTTGATAAACTTATCAGAAATTTGAGATACGTGAAGAAGTCCAACATAACTGGGAAGAATCTGAACGAAAGCACCGAAATCTTTAATATCGATAACTTTACCCTGATAAACTTTCCCGACTTCCGGCTCTTCCACAAGGGCAAGGATTTTATCTTTCAATTCCTCGCCGATTTCTTCGTTAGGCGCGGATATGAACACCTTTCCGTCGGGTTCAATATTGATATCCGCATCCGTATCGCCGATAATACCCCTTATCGTTTTTCCACCCGGGCCGATAAGCAAGCCTATTTTATCCGTATTTACCTGCAACGTGAAAATACGCGGGGCATAGGGGGAAATGTTTTTACGCGGTTCTGGAATTACGCTGAGCATCTTGTCAAGTATAAAGAGCCTTGCGTCTTTTGCCTGGTAGAGAGCCTTCCTTATAATATCAAGGGAAATGCCCTTTAATTTAATATCCATCTGAAGCGCAGTAATGCCGTCTTCCGTTCCGGTTACTTTAAAGTCCATATCTCCGAGGTGATCTTCCGCACCCTGAATATCGGTAAGGATTGCATATCTGTCGCCTTCCTTCATAAGGCCCATTGCAATACCGGCAACCGGTTTTTTAATCGGTACGCCCGCATCCATAAGTGCAAGCGTGGAGCCACATGTGGACGCCATAGAGGTGGAACCGTTCGATTCCATTACTTCCGAAACAACCCTTATCGTGTATGGAAAATCTTCTTCGTCCGGCAGAACGGGAAGAATCGCACGCTCGGCAAGCGCACCGTGTCCTATTTCCCTTCTGCTCGGGCCACGCATCGGCTTTACTTCTCCCACCGAGAATGCGGGGAAGTTGTAGTAATGCATGTATCGTTTCGTCATCTCTTCTTCAAGGGATTCAACAAGCTGTCCTTCGCCTTTCCCTGCAAGCGTTGCAATGGATAAAACCTGAGTCTGCCCTCTTGTGAAAAGCGCAGAGCCATGAGTGCGTTTCAGAAGTCCCACTTCTATGCTGAGTGGCCGAATCTC
>JALSNB010000220.1 GCA_026987225.1 Caldisericaceae bacterium | reverse complement strand
AAAATAACAATCGGAACGCTTGTTGCATTCTCCCAATACATAAACACGCTCGCATGGCCAATGATGGCAATAGGGTTCACTATTTCGCTCATGCAACGTGCACGGGCATCACTCGGAAGAATCGAGGAAGTGCTCCAGGCAGAGCCGGAAATCAAAGATATTAATCCCGTTCCCGTAAATTCGTTAAAAGGAAAAATAGATGTAAAAAACCTGAATTTTAAATATCCGGATTCGGATAACAACATTCTAAAAAACATTTCATTAAACGTAAATCCCGGTGAACTCGTAGGGATAACCGGAACAACAGGAAGCGGAAAAACAACGCTGCTTGAAATACTGCTAAGGATCTATAATCCGCCAAAAGACACCGTTTTTATTGACGGCATAGATATCTTGCAAATACCTCTGAAAACTCTGAAAAAAAGCGTTGCCTATGTGCCACAAGAACCGTTCCTGTTCAGTGATACACTGCTTGAGAATATAAGATTGGGCAAAAGCGATGCAACAATGGAAGAAATAGAAGAAGCCGTTAGAATTGCGGCAATAAAGAAAAATATAGAGCTTCTGCCGAATAAATTCGAAACGCTTGTCGGAGAAAAAGGCATTACTCTGTCAGGAGGAGAAAGGCAACGCATTGCAATAGCACGTGCCGTTATCACCAAAAGGCCGATTATGCTATTCGACGATCCGCTATCCGCAGTGGACACGGATACCGAAAAAGAAATCATACGAAACCTCAAAAAATACCTAAAAGAAAATCATATAACGGCAATCATTACATCTCAAAGGGTCAGCGCCCTAACCGTTATGGATAGAATCATAGTGATGCACAGCGGAAAAATAATCGAACAGGGAAGCCCGCAGAAACTGTACAACGAAAAAGGCTATTATTACCACCTGTATAGAAAGCAGATATTGGAAGGGATAGAAGCATGAATAAGAACAGATACTACATAAAAAGGTTCATACCGTACATAACCAAGTATAAGTTTCTTATAATCGTTTCTCTCATATTTTTGCTTCTGTCCACCCTTTGCTCGATGCTCATACCTTTGCTTTCCAAACAGGCAATCGATAAATTCATTCAGGCAAAGGACATTCACGGACTCTTCAAATTAGCAATTCTATTTGCAATAACGGCACTAATCCTGTTTATATCAAAAATCATTCAGATCTATACGACGAACCTCGCAGGACAGCGCATAATGAAAGACTTGAGGCACGATTTGTTCAAGCACATGGAAAATTTAGCCGTTTCGTATTTCTCGAGGGAACCGTCCGGAAAAGTTATTACGAGGATAACAAACGACGTGGAGAATATGAACCAACTGCTTTCCTCCGGAATAGTAGCGCTGCTTGGCGATTTGACACTGATCGTTTTTGCATTCTTCTTCGTTTTTTATATAAATTTCAAACTTGCGCTCATAGTAGTTGCCCCGATGCCTCTTGCAATTATCGCCGCCTTCCTGCTCGGCGAAAAGATGGAAAGGCTATACGAAAAGGTGAGGGATTTTGTCGTAAAAATGAACATAGAAATGCAGGAAACACTCACCGGTATAGTAATAGTCAAAACGTTCGGCGCGGAAAACAGGCAGAGGGAGAAATTCGGGAAAATAGCGACAGGATACAGGAAAATCTTCCATAAGGCACAGATGACTTCGATTATGCTGCGTCAGAGTATCAATATTCTTTCTTTCATATCAATAACCCTGATTATAGTGTTCGGCGGAGTAATGGCGGTTCACGGCAAAGCAACAATCGGAACAATCGTAGCATTTCTTGCATATCTCAACAGCCTCTACGGACCGCTGAGAGATCTGTCGGATAAATTTTCCATACTGCAGAATGCGATCTCTTCAATGAAAAAACTCAGCGGTTTTCTTGACGCAAAAGATATCATAGCGGATCCGGAAAAACCCGTTTACAAGGAGGATATAGAAGGGGACGTAGCACTCAAAAACGTGTATTTCTCTTACGACAAAAAAACTCCAACTCTAACCGATATAAATCTTAATGCACAGCACGGTGAAAAGATAGCGATAGTCGGTTTTACCGGAGCGGGGAAGTCCACAATTGCAAACCTTGTTTTAAGATTTTACGATCCAGACAAAGGCGTAGTGGAAATAGACGGGACGGATATTAGAAAGTTCAAGAAAAAATTTATCCGCTCTTTCATGGGTATGGTGCTTCAGAACGTCTTTATATTCAAAGGTACGGTAAGAGAAAATATCACGCTTGGCAAA
>JALSNB010000219.1 GCA_026987225.1 Caldisericaceae bacterium | reverse complement strand
CTAAATTCATTGTTGCGGATGAGCCCGTTTCGGCACTTGACGCATCCATCCAGGCACAGGTTTTAAACTTACTTCTTGAATTGCAGGAAAAACTTGCCTTAACATACCTGTTTATTGCTCATAACCTTGCTGTCGTGAGGCATGTTTCGGATAGGATCGGTGTAATGTATCTCGGCCAGCTTATGGAAGTTGCGGATACAAAAGAATTATTCGATACCCCTCTTCATCCGTACACACAGGCATTACTTTCCGCTATTCCCGTTCCTGATCCGGATGTGAAAAAAGAAAGAATTATTTTGCAGGGAGATATTCCTTCTCCTATTAATCCGCCTTCCGGTTGTCCGTTCAGAACGCGTTGTATGTATGCAAAACCGATTTGTGCCGAAAAACGTCCGCCTCTTATCGATGTGGGTGACGGGCACTATGTGGCGTGCCATTTCGTTAAGAAGGGTAAGAAGGTAGAATACAGCAAATCTTAACTTTATTCGTAATGAATTTTATTTTAAATGTCCGTTCGGTGTGCCTCGGTGCCGGACGGACATTTTATTACTTGATTTTTGGAGCAACCTATATACAATAATACACATGAATACTAAAATTAACGGAGAGAAAAATGAATATTAGAATATTTGCATTCACAACGATTTCTTTGCTTACTGTTTTATTGGATCAATGGACAAAATATCTTGTGAGGCACCGTTTTGTCGAAGGGAAAAGTATAAAGCTTATCGGTAGTTTTATCTACCTCACTTACGTAAAAAACAGGGGTGCTGCATTTGGTATCATGCAAGGTGGCAGGTGGATTTTTATCCTGATAGGCGCCGTTGTTTCCGTTTTGATTCTGATCAATATAAAGCCTTTGACTGTTAACGGTATACTTCTTTTGGGAAGTAGTTTGCTTCTCGGAGGTATTGTAGGAAACATTATTGACAGGTTGTTTTTGGGTTTTGTAACCGATTTTATTGATCTGCGTTTTTGGCCTGTGTTTAACGTAGCGGATTCGGCCGTTGACATAGGACTTCTGCTCGTACTTGTTTATTTTATTTTCTATGGCAATGGAAAAAATATTAAAATCAAACCGTAACGAAAGGTTGGATGTTTTTCTGTCCGAGAACCTGGACGGCATTTCCAGAATGCAGGCGCAGAGGCTTATAAAAGCGGGCAAAGTTAGCGTAAACGAAATATGCGTTAAAAAACCTTCTTTCAAGATAAACAGCGGAGACACCGTTCGTGTGGAGGAAATTGAGGCAAAACCTCTTGATATTAGAAAAGAGGATAAACCGCTAAAAATTGTCTATGAAGACGACTATCTCCTCATTGTTGATAAAGAAGCCGGTGTTACCGTGCACCCCGTAGGTGCTAAAAAAGAAAATACCCTTGTAAACAGATTGCTCTTTCATGTGAAGGATCTTTCCGGTATAGGCGGTGTTATAAGGCCGGGTATAGTGCACAGACTTGATAAGGATACGTCCGGATTGTTGGTGGTTGCCAAAAACGACGAAGCGCACTTGAAGCTTTCCTCAATGTTAAAAACTCACGAGATAGACAGGCGCTATATTGCTCTTGTTAAGGGTATTATGAAAATAAGGCGCGGCAAAATCGATTTGCCAATCGCCAGAAAGAAGGGTGAAACCAAAATGTATGTTGCGCCTTTTGGCAGAAGGGCTATAACACATTTTCACGTAATAGAAGAAATAGGAAAACAATTTTCTCTTGTCGCCGTTAAGCTCGAAACAGGCAGAACACATCAGATCAGGGTGCATTTTTCTTACAGCGGCCATCCGATTGTAGGAGATTACCTGTACGGAGGGAGAATAAAGGAAATTCCATTAAGGCGCCAATTCTTACATGCCTATGAAATTTCTTTTATTCATCCTATAATGGGACAGAGAATTACTGCTTATTCGATGCTTCCGAAGGATTTGAAGGAGGTTCTGGATTTAATTAGAGAAAAATGGAAGACAAAATAATAACACAGAATAAAAGAGTTTTAAGGAATTTTGAAATTTTAGATACGCTTGAAGCCGGTATTCAGTTGGAAGGCTATGAGGCCAAATCCGCAAGGGAAGGCCGCATAAATCTTAACGGAAGTTATATAAAAGAGAAGAACGGAGAATTTTTTATTTACAACATGTTTATTGCAGGTAATTCTTCACTTCACGGCGGGAAAGGCGAAAGAAGAAGGAGAAAACTTTTGCTTCATAAGTTCGAGATTATTCGTTGGAGCACAAAGGCAAAAGAAAAGGGATTAACAATTCTTCCGG
>JALSNB010000218.1 GCA_026987225.1 Caldisericaceae bacterium | reverse complement strand
TGATATTCGCATGGATACCCGTGCTCGGTTTCATCGTTTCGATTCTCGTATGGATCGCATGGGTTATAATTGCAATCGTTTCCATTGTCGGGCTCGTCTATGCCCTGCAGGGAAAATTCTGGAAGATTCCTATGGTTTACGATTGGGCCCAGAGCCTTAAAATTTAAAAACAGGCCTCTTTTTATAGAGGCCTCTGCTCAATGAAAAATCAAAAACTCGCCTACTTTTACATAGGAAGTGCCGTTTTTCTCTGGTCAACCGTTGCTTCGGCATTCAAAATCGCTTTGAGATACCTCTCCCCGCTTGAACTTCTTTTTATAGCATCCGTCTCGTCAGCGGCAATTCTATTTTTTGCGCTCGCTCTGTCCGGGGACGTAAAGAGCGCTTTTAAATTTGACAAAAAATCGGCAGTTGTTGCGCTTTTTGCCGCACTGCTCAATCCCACCGCATACTACATCGTTTTGTTTTACGCATACGATCTGCTCCCCGCACAGATAGCACAGCCTCTTAATTACACATGGCCGATTCTGCTTGTCCTATTCTCCGCACTGTTTCTCAAGCAAAAGATTTCGAAAATAAGCTATGTTTCGATTCTCATAAGTTTTTTCGGCGCACTCGTCATAAGCGCAAGCGGGCATTTTACTTCCGAAAAGATAAGCGCCCCGGGGGTTATGCTCGCACTGCTCAGCGCTGTGATATGGGCGGCATTCTGGATAATAAACATGAAAGACAAACGCCCCGCAAAGGCAAAACTCTTTCAAAATTTTCTCATAGGCTCGCTCTTTGTTTTTATTATCACATTCAAAATGCACGGATTCGGGCAGTTTCCTTTAAAAGGCGTCCTTGCCGCAATATACGTCGGGTTTTTCGAAATGGGAATTACATACCTCCTGTTTTTAAAGGCTTTGACACTCTCCGAAAATGCGGCAAAGGTAGGAAATCTCGTTTATATCGCCCCATTTCTTTCATTGCTGTTTATTCATATAATTGTGGGTGAGAAAATTTTTTTGACAACGTTTATAGGGTTGTCTTTGATAGTTTTGGGAATTATTTTGGAAAGTTCCGCTTCGGCAAAACGAACGTAGTTTTACCGGGCAGAAACGGAGGTGCATATAAAAAATGAGAAAAATATTCGGAACGGACGGAGCGCGCGGCATCGCAAACAGAGAACTCACCGTTGAGATTACGGTAAATATCGGAAGGGCGATAGGCACGATGTTCAAAGGAGAAAAACCGATCCTTGTCGGAGAAGATCCGAGAATTTCGTCCCCCATGCTGAGGAGCGCTCTGTCCGCGGGCATTGCAAGCGTAGGAATGGATGTTGTGAATGCGGGCATTATCCCCACTCCCGCGGTATCACTTATTACGTTTTTGAAAGGCTTTTCTGCGGGCGTTATGGTGTCGGCATCGCACAACCCGATTGAATACAACGGAATAAAACCGTTTGACAACTTCGGGTTCAAACTGCCTGACGAAACGGAAATAGAAATAGAAAAATCGGTTGAGTCCCCGCCGAAAAATTTGCCGTCGGGCGAAAGAGTCGGGGTGATAACTGAAGATCTGTCTCTGAGGGAGTTTTACGTATCACACCTCATAGAGCGGTTTCCCCTCGATTTGAGCGGCATAAAAATTGCAGTGGATACGGCATTCGGGGCAACGTATTACACAACGGTTGAAACGCTGAAAAGGCTTGGCGCAAAACTTTTCACATACGGCGATAAGCCGGACGGAAAGAGGATAAACGTAAACTGCGGCTCCACGCATATTGAGACAATAAGGAAATTTGCGCTTGAAAACCATGCGGATATCGGCATTGCACACGACGGAGACGGTGACAGGGTGCTCTTTACCGACGAAAAAGGAAATGTTGTTGACGGAGACGAAACGATGCTGATCATCGCACGCTACCTGAAAGAAAAAGGAAAATTGGAAAACAATACGGTTGTCGGAACCGTGATGAGCAATATGGGTGTGGAAAAGGCATTTGCGGAAAGCGGGATAAAATTTGTCAGGGCAAAAGTCGGAGACAGGTACGTTCTGAGGGAGATGCAAAGAACCGGTGCGATAATAGGCGGCGAGCAGTCGGGGCATATCATATTCCTTAACGAGAGCAGAACGGGTGACGGGCTGATTACCGCCCTGATGCTGCTGAAAGTGATGAGTGAAAAAAAGATTCCTCTTGGCAAACTGCACGAAGGGATTGTGCACTACCCGCAGATTCTTGAAAACGTGCCTGCAAAAAACAAAACCGTGTTAGAAAAGGAAA
>JALSNB010000217.1 GCA_026987225.1 Caldisericaceae bacterium | reverse complement strand
TGCCGTATTGGACGGGATAAAAGAGACTGATATCTGGAAAGAAAAAGACAAATTGGAGAAAGAAGATCCAGAAAGGCCATGGATAAAGCGTGGGATAGGTATTGCTCTGACTTATCAAGGCACAGGACTTGGCGTTGGACTTCCCGACTATGGCGGAGCGGTTCTGAAATTTACGGAAGAAGGCGGATTTATCGTTGGTGTCGGTATAGTGGATTATGGCCAAGGTGTCGGAACTTCATACGCTCAAATTGTTGCCGAAGCAATGAAATGTCCGGTAGATAAAGTTAAGGTAATTCTTGGGGACACCGATTTAACGGAAGACTCCGGCCCTACAAGCGCTTCAAGAGGAACATATACCGGTGGTCGGGCGTCCATTATTGCCGCTGAAAAAATGATGAAAATTTTGAAAGAAAAAGCCGCGGAAGTCTTAGGAGTTGATAAAAGCGACATAGAAGCGGAAAACGGAACATTTTTTGTAAAGAGCCATCCGGATACATTTATAACATATCAAAAATTAGCACTCGAACTTATGAAGAGAGAATTTCATCTTCCTCAAACCGAAGGTTATTTCCTCATGCCAATTGCCGATATAAAAATAAAAGACGCTTTTGGTTTACCTCATCACATATTCGCTTATTCCGCTCACCTTGCAAAAGTGGAAGTGAATACTCTTACCGGACAAACGAGAGTTATAGAAGGAGCCGAAGTTGTTGATGGCGGAATAGTAATAAATAGGCAGGGATATGAAGCTCAAGTAGAAGGCGGATTTGTTCAAGGACTCGGATACGGACTTACAGAAGATGTAAAAATCGAAAAAGGCATTTTCAAAACAATTAATTTCTCCACGTATATTATTCCTACCGCAAAAGATGCTCCTAAAAAGATCCAGACGGTTCCTGTTTACGATCCGGAAGATACAGGTCCGTATAAGGCAAAGGGTATTGCAGAAACGGTAATGGTTGCTACAGCACCAGCAATAACCAATGCAATTCATAATGCTGTAGGCGTTAGAATTTTTAAGATTCCCGCAACAAGCGAACTGGTGTATAATTTACTAAAGGAGAAGGAAAAAAATGAAAACGCTCATTAAAGATATCGACTTGATTGCAACTTTTGATAAGGATAAAAGTGAAATTAAAAACGGTTGGATATATATAGTAGATAATGTTATAAAGGATATCGGCGAGGGAAATGCACCCGACCTTGAAAAAGACAGAGAAATTTCGGGAAAGGGCATGCTTTTTTTACCTGGCTTTGTTAACACGCATCATCATTTTTATCAATCTCTGTTCAGATCCGTGCCTGAAGTGCAGAGTGCCAAACTTTTTGATTGGCTTGTTTTCCTTTACGAAAAGTGGAAGAATATCGATGAGGAAGCCGTTATGATTTCTACAATTGTTGCCACAATGGAAATGATGAAAAGCGGCGTTACTACAACAAGCGATCATTTGTATCTCTTTCCAAAAGGACATCCGAACCTAATCGATGCCGAAATGGAAGGAGCGGATATTACCGGAATACGTTTTTATGCAACAAGAGGAAGCATGTCGCTTTCAAAAAAAGACGGTGGCTTACCACCGGATTCCGTCGTTCAAACCGAAGATGAGATAATAAAAGACTCCATTCGTGTTGTGGAAAAATACCATGATGATTCCCCGTTCTCCATGCACCGTGTTGCTCTTGCACCTTGTTCTCCTTTCTCCGTAACGGAAGAACTTATGAAAGAATCGGTAAAACTTGCGGAAAAATACAATCTTTTACTTCATACTCACCTTGCCGAAACAAAAGACGAGGAAGAGTTCTGTGTGGAAAAATTCGGTTTGCGTCCGGTTGATTATATGGAAAAATTAGGTTGGTTAAATCCGCGGGTATGGTTTGCGCATCTCGTTCATTTAAGCGAACAGGATATTCAAAAACTATCCGATAATAACGTTGGAATGGCACATTGCCCTACTTCGAACATGAGACTTGGCTCAGGAATTGCTCCTGTTTTCAGTATGAAGAATAGTTCCGTAAGGATTGGTCTGGGAGTGGATGGAAGTTCGTCAAACGATACCGGCAATTTCCTTATGGAAATCAGAAATGCAATGCTTTTGCAGAGAGTTCGATACGGTGCCGATGCGTTAACTCCGAGAGAAGCGTTAAATATGGCAACTATGGGTGGGGCAAGCGTGCTCAGAATGGACAGGGAAATAGGCTCCATAGAAAAAGGAAAGGCAGCGGATATTATCGGTTTCAAGCTTGACAGAATAGAATTTTCCGGTGGACTTTCCGATCCCGTGGCATCTCTT
>JALSNB010000216.1 GCA_026987225.1 Caldisericaceae bacterium | reverse complement strand
CTTCTTCTCTTATTCAGATACTGCACGGGACTCAGGAAAGGATCGGTTACCTTCCGGAAAACGTCCTGAAATACATTGCGGAACGAACGGGCGTGCCGCTGTCAAAAGTTTACGGAGTCGTGACGTTTTACAACTTTTTCAAGACAAAAAAAGATGCGGAGCATATCGTAACGGTATGCATGGGGACTGCATGCTACGTGAAAGGCGGTGAAGCGGTTGTAAAGGCGCTGGAGAGAAAACTCGGGATAAAAATCGGAGAAAAAACGCAAGACGGAAAATTTTCCCTAAAAATCGTGCGCTGTTTGGGTGCGTGTGGCCTTGCGCCGGTGATAAGCGTGGACGGAAATGTTTACGGAAAGCTCACACCGGAAAAAGCAGAGGAGATTGTGGACAAATTGCAATGAAAGAACTGTCCCTAAACATACTGGACATCGTTGAAAATTCCATAAAAAACGGTGCAAAAAACGTAGAGCTCATAATAAACGAGGACAGAAAAAAAGATATTCTGTCGATTGTCGTAAAGGACGACGGTAGAGGAATGGACGAAAAAATCTTAAGAGACGTTTTCGATCCGTTCGTAACGACGAGCAAAAACAAAAATGTCGGGCTCGGGCTGCCCCTTCTCAAAGAGGAAGCCGAAGGCTGCGGAGGAAGCGTGGAAATAGAGAGCAAAAAGGGCAAAGGCACTGTTGTAAAAGTGACGTTCCGCTGTTCCCATATAGACAGGCCGCCCATGGGCGATATCGTATCCACCGTGATCTCGATAATAGCAACAAACCCCGATATCCGTTTTTCTTACATACACACGGTAAACGGGAAAACGGAACGGTTCGTAACGGACGACGTAAAGGCGGCACCAGGGGAAAACGCACTGAAGAATCTGCGCATTTTAAAGGAAATTGAGAGATTTTTGAGGGATAAGGTAAAATCTTTGTACGGAGGTGAAACGGATGGGAAAAATTAAATCGATCGAAGAGCTGCGAAAACTCAGGGAGCAAGCAAAAGAATCCCTGAAGGTAAGAAGCGGCGATGCAAAAGTTAAAATCATCATCAGTATGAGCACGGTGGGCATTGCGGCAGGCGCAAGGGATGTGCTCCTTGCAATCATGGACGAGCTTGAAAAGAGGAAGTTTTTCGGTGCGCAGATCGTGGAAAGAGGCTCGTTGGGGCTTGATACGGAAGAGCCCGTTGTCGGCGTGGAAAAAGCAGGGGAAGTAATCTACTACGGAAAAGTAACGCCGGACTTTGCAAGACGCATTGTGGTTGAGCATGTGATAAACGGGCAAATCATAAGTGACAGAGTGATTGCAAGGGGAAAATGATGAAGATTTACAGAATGCACGCCCTTATATGTGCCGGCGCGCAGTGCCTTGCGGCAGGCGGAAACGGTTTTGAAGACGCACTAAAAGACGAACTGAAAAAACACGGACTTGAGAGCGAAATAAGCGTTGTGGAAACGGGTTGTATGGGAGCGTGTCAGTTGGGGCCCCTTATGGTGGTTTACCCGGAAGGAATCGTATATACAAAACTTTCCCCGGAAGACGCAAAAGAAATCGTAGAGCAACACTTCGTAAAAGGGCGGCCCGTCGAGAGGCTTATGTGGAAAAAGGCGGCAAAAAAGGAAATCCCCACTCTTAAAGAAATACCGTTTTTTGCGAAGCAAACAAAGATAGTGCTGAGAAACTGCGGATTGATAAACCCCGAAAACATAGAAGAATACATAGCAAGGGACGGATACGAAGCAATTGCAAAAGCAATTACCGAAATGACGCCGCAAGACGTGATAAACGTCATAAAGGAATCCGGGCTGAGGGGAAGAGGCGGTGCGGGTTTCCCCACGGGCCTGAAATGGGAATTCGCCGCAAAGGTGGAATCGGATAAAAAATACATCGTTTGCAATGCCGACGAAGGGGATCCCGGGGCATACATGGACCGCTCCGTGCTTGAAGGCGATCCGCATTCCGTGCTTGAAGGAATGATGATTGCAGGCTATGCCATAGGCGCAGACAAGGGTTACATATACGTGAGAGCGGAATACCCGCTTGCGATAAAGCGCCTTGAAACCGCAATAAAACAGGCAAAGCAAACGGGTTTATTAGGAAAAAACATTCTCGGGACAAATTTCTCGTTTGACATAGAACTCAGAATGGGCGCAGGCGCATTCGTATGCGGCGAGGAAACGGCCCTGATAAACTCCATAGAAGGAAAGAGGGGAGAGCCAAGAAAAAAGCCTCCGTATCCCGTAGTGTCTGGATTGTTCGGAAAGCCAACCGTAATTAACAACGTGGAAACGCTTG
>JALSNB010000215.1 GCA_026987225.1 Caldisericaceae bacterium | reverse complement strand
AAAGATAATAACATTGGTGTTTTGTATATTACTCACCTGACGAACGAAGCCCTGATTGCCGATAAGGTGATTTTGCTTTCCGGCGGAAAAATTGCCAAAGAAGGAAAGCCGAAAGAAGTGCTCTCGGATATCGATTTTTTGAACGGAATAGGTGTTGAAGTGCCTCTTCCTATTTATATTTCCGGTAAACTTAGAGATGCCGGAATTACGAACGAACTGATTTGCTCCGAAGAAAAACTTATTAACATGATATGATCGAATTAAAAAATGTTTCCGTAACGTATGATACGGGCACCGTTTTCCAGAGGCCCGCAATAAGAAATGTTTCCTTAAAGATAGAAAAAGGAGAACGAATTGCCATAGTCGGCAGAGTAGGCTCCGGCAAGTCCACGCTTATACAACTTTTCAACGGACTTATTAAACCCGATGAGGGTGAAGTTTTGCTGAACGGTAAGAATATTCACGATAGTAACTCCGATTTAAAAAAAGTGCGTAAATCAGTTGGGCTTGTTTTTCAATATCCCGAAGAGCAATTTTTTGCGGAAACCGTTTTTGAAGAAGTTTCCTTTGGCCCTAAAAATTTCGGATTTTCCGGCGAAAAGCTTAAAGAAGCTGTTTATAACGCATTAACTGAGATGGGTTTTCAACCCGAAGAAGTTATTAGCCGTTCTCCTTTCGGACTCAGCGGCGGTGAGAAAAGGCGGGTTGCCATTGCAAGTGTTATTGCCTCGGATCCCGATGTTATTATTCTTGACGAGCCTACATCCGGGCTTGATTTTATTGCTAAAAAACGGCTTGTCGAATATCTGAAAAATGAGAATAGAAGCGGGCGCACACTTATTTTTGTTACTCACGATATGAGTGAAGTTTTAAATGTGGCCGATAGGGTTATAGCGATTAGGAACGGAGAAAAAATGTTTGACGGCAGTGTGGAAAATTTTTTCTCTTTACCTCATCTTATCGAAAGCGTAGGGCTTGAACCGCCTTTTATCGTAAAACTTATGTTCAGGTTGAAAGAAAAATATGCCGAATTTCCGTTTTGTAGAAATGCCGATGAATTGATTCTGCATTTAAAAGAAAGGTGGCGCGGCAGTGCGAGCTAAATTTGCTTTGGGGCAGTACAATTATTCCGACTCGTTCCTTCACAAGTTGGATCCGAGAGTAAAAATAATACTTATTTTTTCTTTCGTTATATTTCTATTTTTCGTAAAAACAATTTCAGGCTATTTGATACTTTTTATTTTTGTTTCTTCGCTTATCGTACTGTCCAAGTCCGAATTTTCCTCTGTAATGCGTTCCCTGAAACCCATTTTATTCTTGCTTGTTTTTACTGCAATTTTTCAGGTCTTTTTTACGCCCGGAGCTGTTTTGTTTCAATGGCACTTTTTAAAAATTACAAAGGACGGCTTAAAACTTGCAACTTATATTTCCATACGACTCATTTTGCTTTCGCTCTTTACCTTTATCCTTACTTCAACCACTTCGAATATCGAGCTTACCAATGGCTTTGAAGCCGTAATCTCTCCTCTGAAAGTATTTCGTTTTCCTGCGGAGGAGGTTTCACTGATGATTTCCATATCGCTAAGGTTTGTTCCCGTTCTTTTCGAAGAGGCTGACCGCATAATGAAAGCTCAAATGTCAAGAGGCGCCGAATTCAATAAGGGCAGTTTGATTAACAGGGCAAAAAGTTTTTTGCCTCTGCTTTTGCCTTTGCTAATTAATGCGTTGAACCGTGCCGATAAACTTGCCGTTGCAATGGAAGCGCGCGGGTATGTAATCGGAAAGAAAAGAACGAAATACAAAGAAATGCGTCTCGGCAGAAGAGATTATATTTCCGTTGCGGTTTCAGTTCTTATAATGCTTATTGCAATCGGTATAAAGGGGAAAATATGAGAAATTACGTTCTTAAAATTCAGTATATCGGAAGAAACTTTTATGGTTTCCAAAAGCAATCTTCGGTAAAAACAGTTCAGGGCGAATTGGAAAAAGCTCTGAGCCTTGTGCTTCAAGAACCTATAAAAACGAATGGGGCGGCGAGAACGGACAGAGGAGTGAATGCAATCAATCAGTACGTAAATTTTTATACGGAAAAATCTATCGATGTTATAAGATACAGGGACAAATTAAATTCCATACTTTTCAGGGAAGGCATTTTCATAAAGGATTTTTTTGAAACGGATCTGCTTTTTCATGTTAGAAAAAACGTGAAAGGCAAAATCTATGCGTATATTCTTTCGGATAACAAAAAAGAAGCGATGTTTTTAATGCCGCACGTTTATTTTTATAACGGTAAAATCGACAGAGCGCTTTTTGACATTTCGG
>JALSNB010000214.1 GCA_026987225.1 Caldisericaceae bacterium | reverse complement strand
CGGAACTTTTTTGAGGAAGGTTTATCCAAAGAATGATGGAAAAGAAAAAGATTGATGAGTTAATGGAAAAAAATGCAAGTTTGGAGGAAGCAAAAAAATTCCTCAATGACGGCGAACTGCTTGAAGAATTCCGAAACCTCAAAAAAATGAAAGCCGTGCTTTCGGATATGAAAATTGCGCCGCCTGAAGGCCTTGCGGAAAAAGTCCTGCAAAAATCGCAAAAACCGAAGCGGAGTAAATTCAAAAGGTTTGCTTTTGCGTTCACTTCCGTTATTGCAGTTATTTTTGTTTCGCTGCTCTTCGTAAAAGGCGGCTTTATCTTTAGCCCGACGCTCTCCCCGACAACAAAAACAGCTGCTCCGCCAAAAACCAATCTTAAAACATTCGCTCCGCCCCGGGAGAACAAGGCAGTGCAGCCTATTTACACGATAAGCGTTATACCGAAAGAAAGCGTAACTACGGAAGACGTGCAAAAAATCGCAAAAAAATACTGCATTTCTCTTGAGAACAACGTATGCACGATAAGCACGGAGAAACTTCCCGAACTTTTGAGCGCTCTGAAAAAAGCGGGTAAAATCTCGCCTGAAACGGACAAAATCGAGCAAAGCTTCAAAGGAAAAGGCATTATAAAAATACGAATAGAGGTGATGAAAAAGTGAAAGTTTTAATATCCGGAATCAGTTGCTCTGGTGCAAAAGAAATCGCAAAAAAACTTGAAAAATCGAACAAAAACATAAAGGCATTCGACATCGGCACAATGATGTTCGAAATCGCAAGCAGCATGAACATTAAAATTTCCAATGAAAAAGTGCTTGACATGGATCCGAGAATATTGAAACTGCTCAGAGAACTCGCATTTCAAAAAGTACTTTCCGAAACGGACGAAAACGGCATAACGCTCCTTTCTTTGCACCTTACGTTCAGGTGGCACAGGCGGCTCATGCCGGGCTTTGCATTTGCGGAATTGGACAAATTCGCGCCGGATATCTATATAAACATAAATGACGAATTGAAAAGCATTATAAACTGCATGAAAAAAGACAAATGGGCAAAAGAGCTTTCGCTTGAAACGGTGAACATGTGGATCGACGAAGAGGAATTTACGACAAAACTCCTTGCAGATCTGCACAAAAAACCGTTTTACCTCGTTCCGAAAAATATGGATCTCAATCAGATAGAAGAACTCATAAGCACGGACAAAAAGAAAGCGTATTTGAGCTACCCGATTACGCTTTTGGAGCGGGACCAGCCGGAAAAGATAAAGGAAATCCGTGAATTCGGAAATCTGTTAAAGAAAGAAGTGATACTGTTCGATCCGCTCTACATAAGCGATTTGCTCGACATAGAAAATCTGAAAAATAAAAAAGGCGCTGAGAAAATCGAACAGGTCACTGAGGAAGCGGAGCAAATGACAAAAGAGAGGGTTGTTGCAAGAGATTTTCAATTCATTGATCAGAGCGATTACGTTATAGTTTACTATCCCACTCAACTCCTATCGGCAGGCGTGATGAGCGAAATCGTGCATGCCTATGCGCATAACAAGGAGGTATATGCGATATATCCCTTTGAGGTGAGCCCGTTCCTTGAATACTACTGCACAAAAATTTTCAAAACGATAGGCGAGTTCAAATCGTTCCTGAAAAAAGAACTGAATTTCAGCATGTAAATTTAAGCACTTCTTAGTCCGACTCTGTCCGCTTAAAAATGATTTGCATTTTTCCATAATTTTATTATAATAATCAAAATAATTTCATTTAAATAAATTATGGATAAAGAAAGAAAAGCAAAGAGGGTATGATAAAAATTACAGTAGGAATATTTTATGCATCGAACGACACATACCCGATTCATCGGGGAGGTTCCGTATTAAACTTATTTTATGACAAGTAAGGGGAGACAGTAACAAGTGAGGCTGCGTCTGCACAAACATATTGTTAAAGTCGTAAAAGAGAAAAAAGATAAAAGGAACAGATTCAAGAATGTTCCTTACTACATAGCGCTTACGATATTGCTTGTAATCATTTTATTTTCATTTGTTTACAGCCTTGCACACATATCCGGCGACGGATTCTTGAGAGGCAAGGAAGTAATCATCGGCTCGCCTGTATTCGGTGAAATAAACAATATATATGTGAAAACAGGAGACAAAGTATACCAAAACGAAATTGTAGCCGAAATTCAAAATTACACGGGTGGAATAACATACTTACATTCCCCGATAAGCGGAGAGGTTGTGGATGTGTTTAAAAGACAGTTTGAGACGGTTACAAGAGGTGCATCCATCATTACCGTAGCAGACAGAAGTAACCAATACATTCTTGCTTTCTTTAATCCGAGGGACTATAATCACATAAAGAGCGGAATGGTAGTATCAATTCACATGAGTAACGGAACAGTTTGTAAAGGAATTATAGAAAATATAAACCCTGTAATATATCCCATGAGTTTATCGGATGACTATTACGGAGACAGAAAAATGTTCTTTTCCGTAAAAATTATACCTTACAAAAAATTTTCTACGGACTATCCTTACAATATGCGTATGAAAATATATGCCAAGAGGTGGTAAATGAGAATATATTTTGCGTTTGGAAACATGAAAGTATCAAAAGAAGTTAGTAATGCTCTGAGCTGGATCGGAGATATATTCCACGCATCGAATTACAAATTAAAGACGAATATTTTATCCGGTGCGGATGCAGTGGCAGTTATAGGTAACGATGAGGAGATTATGAATTTTATAAGCCGGTTAAGAAAGCAGCCTGGAGTTGCTTTGCTTCCGATAATAGGAATACAGGAAAAAGAAAGTAAAATCATCAAAGAGGCTGTGGATTTCTATTCACTCGAATATACTTTCCCCGATAAAAAAGCACTGGCAAAAAATGTTGTGGAAGATATAAACAAACGAATGGAAGAATTTAAGAATATAGATAGTGAAATATCGGAAGAAATGCTTATCTTGAGATATCTTATAACAAGAAATACCAAAATCAAGCCGATTATTCATATAGACGCATTCAAAGGCTATTCTTACCCGCAAGTGGAACCGTTTGTAAGCGGAGATGTGTTTTCGCTCCTTGCAAGCATGGAAGTCGATAATCTGTTAAGCGGAGAATTTGTAGACAGGATTCACCTATGCCCGTTTTGCGGTGCCGCACATTTGAATTTCAGGGAAGTGTGCCCGAAATGTAAATCCGCAAATATTCATATCGAAGATACAATACACCATTTCAGATGCGGATACGTAGGACCTGAAAGCGATTTCAAAATTCCCGGTACGGATGATCTCGTATGCCCGAAATGCCGCAAAGAACTAAAGCACATCGGAGTTGATTACGACAAACCTTCGCAGCTATACGTATGCGATAACTGCGGAAACATATTCGAAGAACCGGTCACGGAGGCAACCTGTTTGAATTGTAAACAAACTTTCAATTCCGACAGTGTCGCTTTGTTAGATATTAAAAAATATTCCCTTACCTCCTACGGAATAAACGTTGCCAAAACCGGTTTCTTAAAAAGGCTAAAATTCGATGAAATTATAACGAATTCGTTCGATACGGCTTCCGTTGACTTTTTTAAAATCATGGTAAATTACAACATTGCATTGCGTGAAAGATACAACCGTAAATTTACGGTTGTAAAAATGCATTTTTACGGAATGAAAGAATTACAGAAAGAGGAGGGGTACAAAATAGCACTTGAAATAATGAAAGGGGCCGCCCGAATGCTAAAAGAAAACTTGAGGGATACGGACATTATATGCGCCATCAATGAAGAAACCGTTTTAATCTTGTTTTCCGAAACCACAGAAAAAATTGCAAAAAAAGTTATAGACAGAATCGCGAATAAGCTTTTTGAATTCCTGCCTCCCGGAATTGTCATAAAATCGGAAATCGTAGAAAATTATTCGGAAATTAAAACCACAACTGAAAATAAAGAAGGAGAATGATACATTTTATAATAGGTTTTAATTACTTTTTACAAAATTTTTTGGAAATGTTCTTCACAATGAAGATAACACATTTCATAAAAGTCTTCTGGTTTTTCTTTTTGTTCGACTTACCTCGTTATATTCTCATAGATGTATTATTTATTATTTTTATCGTTCCTATAATAAATAGGGAAAAGAAGTACAGAGAAAGATTCGGGAAAGTACTTAAATACGAAAATCCACTCGTATCCGTTATCATACCGGGGAAAAACGAAGGCAAAGGCATAAGGAAATGCGTGCTTTCTTTGAGAGAGCAAACGTATAAAAATCTTGAAATTATAGTTATTGACGACGGATCAGACGACAATATGAAGCAAGAATGCAAAAGATTGCTAAGAGAGGGACTTATCAATAGGTATTTAAGGAACGAGGAACGAGGCGGGAAAGCATCGGCAGCAAACTTCGGCTTCAGACTAAGTAAAGGAAAATACATCATACATATGGATGCGGACTCGTCCCTGGACAGAGACGCAGTGTTTAATATTCTTACATATTTCTATAATCCGAAAGTAGGTGCCGTAAGCGGTAATGTAAAAGTAAGAAATATGTATGAAAGCTGGGTAACAGCATGCCAAGCGATTGAATACATGAAAACTATTTCCATGAGCAGATGGGAGAAGGCATATCTTAAAATTTTAAGAATCGTATCGGGTGCCTTTGGCGCGTTTAAAAGAGAACTCATCGAACAGATCGGCGGATGGGACATAGGACCAGGACTTGACGGAGATATTACCGTTAAAATAATGAAAACCAAAAATCATGTTTCATTTGCACATGATGCAATCTGCCTGACAAACGCCCCTGTTTCCCTTAAGGCGCTGATAAATCAAAGACTGAGATGGAACAGAAGTTTGATAAGAATGAGGCTCAGAAAACACAGGAATGTTTTTACTCCTGAGGAAAATTTTAACATTTTTCTGTTTCTTTCCGTACTTGACAATGTATTTTTTAATCTTGTACTCGCCACTTTATGGATAATATACCATATATTCACCATAAAGAACTTCCCCGCAAGTTTTTTTAACATCTTTATAATGAATCTGTTACTTTATACGGCTTCGAACTACATACAATTTTTTATTACATGGATCATTTCGGAAAGAAAGTTCGAAGAGGTAAAACTTTTCCTGTTTATTCCGCTTATGAGTATTTACATAGGATACATACTTCGGCCAGTGAGACTTATAGCTTATATTGACGAATTATTATTCAAGTCATCTTACAAAGATCCGTGGAATCCGAGAAAAGTTTCCAAGATTGCCGAAAAACTCGGAATGTAAACGTATTCCTAAAGCTTATCGGAAAATTCATTTCAAATTTCCTTTTTCAGTAGTAAAAACAGCGCAGTGAAAATCAATATCGCAGAGAGAATAAGCCCGGACGTTACGTAAACGGAAAATTTGCCGATGTAGAAATTTATAAAGTTTATCCGGTGAAACGCTTTCACGGAACCGAGAGCAATACTTGTTATAATCACAGCAAAACTCGCAATGCCCGCTTTTACCCTGTCGTTAATCAAAACCGAAAAAACAATTGTTAACGATATTGCCGCAGTTGTTGCAACAAGTGATTGAAGCAATAACTTATTCATTAAAACGAGATTTATTTTTTGAGGTATGTTATGAGAAAGCGGAATAATGAGATACGTGGATAAAACAACGGGCAAAAGCGTGTATAAAATTGCGACAATGAGCTTTGCCGAAAAAATCTTTGCCCTGCTTACCGGCCGTGAAAAAAGGAAAACGGCCGTTTTTCTCTCCGTTTCTCCGGCAATGATACC
>JALSNB010000213.1 GCA_026987225.1 Caldisericaceae bacterium | reverse complement strand
AAACAACGGGCAAAAGCGTGTATAAAATTGCGACAATGAGCTTTGCCGAAAAAATCTTTGCCCTGCTTACCGGCCGTGAAAAAAGGAAAACGGCCGTTTTTCTCTCCGTTTCTCCGGCAATGATACCAACTGCGTTAACCACTGCAAAGAAAAGCGCCATTTCAAAGAGATTTTTACCGAACCACTGCGAGTAGATGAAAAAGTTAATGTCTTTCAATTTTGCAAAAAAATTCGATGCATTGCCTATGATTTTTATCGAATTAAAAAGTTTGGGGTTAATCTGCTGCGTCAGGCGGTAGCCGTACGGAAAGAGGGAAAGCGCAATTCCTGCAAGCAGAACGGTTTCTATGACAAATTTTACAAAGTTTTCTTTAAATTCCTTTTTGAGCAGTGCTTTCATATTTTTCCTCCATGCAGTGCATAAAAATTTCTTCGAAAGGCACGGGCTCCTCCGAAAGAATCGTGCATCCGCTTCTCTTTAGCTTTTCGATAATTTTATCCTTATTGCCGAATGCAACGTATCTGTATATCCCGTTTTCTATGGGTTCGGCACTAACAGGTACGTTTTTATCCGCCCTAAACGTAATTTCTCCGCTATTCTCCTTTATCAAATCAAGGTCACCTTGAAGCACGATACGCCCTTCTTTCAAAATCCCGATTGTATCGGCAACTTTCTCGACTTCACTGAGAACGTGCGAGGAGAAAAACACTGTTGTTCCCCTTTCCGCAACGTAATCTACGATAAAAGAGAGGAGTTTTTTGCGCACAAGCGGGTCGAGCCCGTCAGTCGGTTCGTCAAGCACAAGCAAATCCGGTTCGGTGGAAAAAGCGATGTAGAAGGAAAGAAGTTTCTTCATTCCCATGGAGTAAACGGATATCTTATCGCCGAGCGGAAGGTTGAATATGCGCTGAAGTTTTTCGATGTTTCGCATGACGTTTTTTCCGTAAAGCGCGCCGTTAAAGCGAAGAATTTCCCACCCTTCCATATATCCGTAAAGTGAGAACGTTTCCGGAACAAAACCGATCCGCCCGTTTTTGCCCGTATCGGGAAATTTTACCTCTTCTCCGAAGAGTTTTACGGAGCCTTCGTCCTTCTTTAGCAAACCCAGGAGGATTTTTATCGTTGTTGTTTTGCCGGCACCGTTCGGCCCCAAAAATCCGTATATATGCCCCTCAGGAACTGACAGCGAAACTCCCCTTAGCGCCTCTTTTTTGCCGAAACGCTTTAAAAGCCCCTCTATTTCGATAACATTCATATTACTCAAGTTTTACTGCCGTTCCGTAAGCAAAAAGTTCGGCAGCGCCCTGCATCACGGAAGACGTGGCAAACCTCACGTTTATTACGGCGTCCGCTCCCATTTCCTCGGCACGCTTTATCATTCTGCGCAATGCCTCGTCACGTGCATCTTTCAAAAGTTCCGTGTATTCAAAGATTTCCCCGCCTGCAAGGTTTCTCAAACCTGCCAAAATGTCCTTTCCGATGTTTTTTGCCCTTACCACGTTGCCCGTTGCAACGCCGAGAATTTCCTTAACTTCCCTTTTCGGCACATAGTCCGTTGTCGTGATAATCATTTTTCACCACCCCTTTCCTTTATCTTTTTTAAAACATACGAAATCGGAATACCGTTTTCTTTTGCAAAACGCACGATTTTATCAATAAGCACATCGATTTCTCTCTCTTTACTTATCCCCTTTACAAACGTGCCTCTGCCGACGAACGTTTCGATAATTCCGAGACGCTCAAGCTCCCTGTATGCTCTCGCCACAGTGTTGGGGTTTACGTGAAGATTTAGGGCAAGCTCACGCACCGTGGGCATCTTTTCCCTTTCTTTTAAAATGCCGCTATCTATTTGCAAAATAATCTCTTTCATTATCTGCTTATATACGGGAACACCGCTCCCGATATTCACAAAAAACTTTTTCATTGTATTAATACAATAGCACGGTTTTGAAATTTGTCAATAAAGATTTGCAAATTTGTTTAATTTAAAGTAAAATTAAACAAGAGGCGATATGAAAAAGGACGAATGTTCCAAAGAATTTATACAGAATTCTCCTGTTTGTGCCATTTATTTGAGCAGAGAGAAAAAAGTGGAATTTGCAAACGAGACGCTACTTGGCACGTTCAAGCTAAGTAAGAACTCTATCAAAGGTATCCCTTTAAACGTATTTTTAGCCAAACACTTTACCGGTTATTTTTCCGAACAGGATATAACGAAAATTTGTGATAACAAATCGAAACACATTATAGTGGAAGCCGATGAGAAGTATTTCAGAATACAGTGCTTTCCGGTGAATATCGAAGGAGAACATCTCGGATTTGTAGTATTCTTTACGGACATTACGGAAGAAGAGCGGACTAAAAAAAGATTCGCAAGAGAAAAAGCAATGTTGAACAAGATAATAAAATTTATTCCCGATATGCTTTTTGCAATAGATAAAAAGGGGAAAGTAATCGTATGGAACAGAGCTGCCGAAGAAATGACGGGCGTAAAGAAAGAAGAAATCTTGGGAAAAGGAAATTACGAATATGCAATACCCATCTACGGAAAACGCAGGCCTCTGCTTATCGATTATGCGCTGAAAAACAAAGTTCCCGAGAAAGGAATGTATCTTTCCGTGAAAAAAAAAGGAGATACGATTTCCGGTTTTACGGACAAGGCAAAAATACGCGGCAAAAATGCCGTGCTTTGGGGAAAAGCATCGCCTTTTTACGGCAAAAACGGTACTGTAATCGGCGCAATCGAAATTGTGCGAGACATCACGGAAATGAAAAAAATGGAAGAAAGGCTGAGATACCTTGCGGAGCGTGACCCTCTGACAGGCGTATTCAACAGGAGGCAACTTGCAATCCTATTGGAAAGAGAAATAGAGAGAAGCAACAGAACAAACACGCCTCTTACGATTTTCTACATCGATATAGACAATATGAAAGAAATTAACGATAATTTCGGGCATGCCGAAGGCGATAATCTCCTCAAAACAATTGCAAGCGTATTTACCGAAGGCCTGCGAAAAATCGACATAGTGGCAAGGATAGGCGGAGACGAATTTGTCGTTGTCCTTCCGTCCGCAAAAGGAAAAGACGCAGTTCGCCTCATAGAGAGATTAAGGAAAAAACTCAGGGAAAGGCTAAAAGACAAACCTTATGATGTGGATTTCAGTTACGGCGCATACGAGTTTAACCCGCTTACTCCGATATCCGTAGAAAAAATGCTTACCGAGTCCGACACAAAAATGTATAAGATGAAGAAGTCAAAGAAGCAAAACACTAAATAAGGGCACAGCACTCCTCCGTTATCACGATTTTTTCTCCGCTCTTTTTCACCTTTTCGATCAGCGGTTTTGACGGTTTCACAAAGCCTTTTACCCCTTCTTCGTATGCAATGAGATCGAGCTTGTTTCTGTATTCCCCGAAAGGCCTCATACATCCGAGAAAAAGCGTTGTTCTGGTAAGCCTTCTATGTGCTTTGTTAAGGACCTTTCTCACGTCGTCAATGTTCGGAGCGGGGCAATTTGCAAACGGTGTGTTAGGAGTGGGAATAAAAACGTCTATAACAAGCAAGGTGGGCTTTAAAGATGCAAGCTCTTCAATTGTTTTGAAATCACCGTCCGTAACTTTTCCGCAATTTAAGCCAATCGTAAAGTGAGGCACGACTCGTGAAGAAGGGTATCCGTTATCATTTTCTATTCTGCCTCCCAAAATGCGCCGCATGAGTAGATACGTGTTTCTGTAGTCTTCTTTGTCCTTATCTTTCAGATGGTAAACGTTTCGGATAACGTTATTATCGTATATAAAATCAAAAGAAACCCTATCCGCATAAGGTTTTATTTTGATTATCTCTT
>JALSNB010000212.1 GCA_026987225.1 Caldisericaceae bacterium | reverse complement strand
ATTTTTTTTATAATTTTGACTTAATAAAAAATCCCGATAGCAATATGATACGACAAATAATATTGTTAATTATCTTACTTTTATCGGTCAGTCAATGTCGCAAAAGCAACATGCAAACAAGCCATTGCGAAACGCAAAATTTAGGTATTGACACACTCAACAGATATACCTATCCGCGTTACAATGAAAATATCGTTACCTGGCCTTGGGAATGGAACGCTTGGAATGATACAATAGAAATTTCCGGATACACGGGTTATTATCATGTAAAGTTCTTTTTCAAGAAAAAGGATAATTGCGTTGATTTTCTATTAATGAAAACCGTTGAATATCCCGACACCGTAACCTTGGATGCCGATACGGGAGAAACGCTCACGCCTGAAGTTTATGTGGAAAATTTATATCCGGCGAATTACAAGCTTCAGGAATATATCCCCGGCTCCCTTTTGGTTTTCCTTGCAGATCAATATAAGGTTTGGATTGACCTGATACCGGAAAACAGGAATGAAAATCTCCATGACTATAATCTTCAAACACACTGAGACTGATCGTTTTTATCCCGGAAAAAACCGAAACGCCGGCCTAAAACAAGCGGGAGCAGGTACTCTTACTAAACCTTAAAAATGATGAAAAAGGGTTTTATATTATATCAAACGGGTAAAATCAGCAATACTACTTATCGAATATTGCTAACATTGAGCACTAATTTAAAAGACAATTTGGGAGGCAAACTCTCTGATAATGATTTAAAAAATTCAATCGGAATACTCATAAATCAATATAATTCTTTGGGATATGAAACGAACACCGAAGGCGAAATGATCGGTACAATTCTGTCAATTGCAAAACATTCTATCGAATATAGGGAGGAAAACGATACGGGTTATACAAGCGGTAGGACTCTTGCTATTCCTGTTTGGAGGAAAGAAGATATAGCCGGCGCTGTTGTCAGTGATGTGATCAGCGCTTCCGGACAAGCAGCAATAAACGGCGAAATCAATGGGAATGTTGTGGTTTGGTCTGCAGCCGGCGGAGCAATAAGCGGTTCAACGGGACTTGTCGGTAAAATCGTAAGATGGCTAACCTAAATATCATAAATATGATAACAAAAGTTCTATTTATGCTTATTATGGCAGCTGTTATTATATGGGCAATTTCGTCAATCGCCGGAATATCTCTAATCAACTCGGCAATTTTAACAATAAGTATCTTTCTGGGAGGATATTTCGGAGAGTATTTGGTAAAAAAATTGCTCAAATAATTGCCAATAACAACTATATCTGTTTGTCATTTTCAATTATTTATCTAGGTTGTCCGATAATAAAATCGCACAACTTTTATATTTTGTAAAATTATTATAACATCAAACCCGTAAAGTCATCATTCTCCGATTATTGATCATTTTAATATTACTCCTTGTCATTCCGGAGCAAATATAGAGAGCGAAGAATCTCAAACCTCCCCTCTCCGGAAGGTCCGAATCAGCTATTTCTGAAAAGAAACCCCTCCCTGCTATCGCTTTTCCGTTAGCAATCCCTTTTTCCGCCCCGCCACGCAAACACTTCGCAACAACAGCAAGAAATGTCCCTTTGCCATAAGGAAAATTGCCGTCATACTTACAACGAAGAAGCGTTAAGAAATAAAATCTGTTTGAGGTTTGCACGGCCAAGCTCCCCTCTACGAGAGGGACCGGGGGTGTGTCCTTTATCCGCCCTGTCCGCTTAGTTCCCCTCTACGAGAGGGGTTAGGGGTGTGTTATTTATCCATTCCGCCGCTCGTTCCCCTCTATGAGAGGGGTCAGGGGTGTGTTATATCCGTCCCGCCGCTCCGAGTCCCCCTCTCTAAGAGGGGCCAGGGGTGTGTTATATCCAATCTGTTCACTCTAAGTCCCCAATATAATAAAGCGCCAGTGTCGCTCCAAGCGACGCTGACGCTAAGTTTTTTCGTACTAAAAAAAACTCCGCTACTGCATTTCCAATAGCACCTCCTGTCATTCCGACGCGAATGTAGTGAGCGAGGAATCTCCCGGCTCCTCTTCCTGGAAAAATCCGGCGGCATCCACTGCTGTAAAAGAGACTCCTCTCTCCGCCTACCGGCGGATCGGAGTGACATTTTACTATTGTTTTTCCCATGGTGGCTTTTAAAACCCGCCTACCGGCGGGTCCCTCTACGAGAGGGGCCGGGGGTGTGTTTCTACACGCCTTCTATACTTTTGCTATTCACTTTTTAACTTTTCAACAGCACTTCCCTAGCCAAAACTGACATTTTTTCAGCCGGATTTTTCCGTATCTTTGTCCCTATGGAAAACGAAGCGAAAAATCCCACGGCCTTCT
>JALSNB010000211.1 GCA_026987225.1 Caldisericaceae bacterium | reverse complement strand
TTACCTGATTTTACAATTCTCTATGTTGTATGACTTAATAATGCTGCAAAACTCTTCGAGGGTTTCTCTGTTAAACGGCGGAGCGGAAAAACCTTCTTTTACCGTTTTGTCGAAGTGCGGCACCTGAATGAAATATTGTTTTGCACCGCTAATCAGTTTCCCTATTTCTTCCATTTCTTTTTTGTCATGGAAGCCGTTTATTACGGTGGTTCTGAATTCATATTCCGGAGCGTGTTTCTTAATAATTTCTATGCTTTCTTTGATTTTTTCGGTATCAACCGATACGCCTGCAATTTCATTATACTTTTCCAATGAGGATTTTATATCCATTGCTATGTAATCTACGAGTTTTTTTTGCAAGGCTCCTTTTAAAACCGCAGGATTTGTTCCGTTGGTATCCAATTTTATCTGAAAGCCTTTTTGCTTTATTTTCTCCATTACCGTGATCAAATCGCTCTGCAGTGTCGGCTCTCCCCCCGTGAATTCCACGCCTTCCAGCAGCCCCTTTCTTTTGTCCAAAAAAGCAAAAACTTCTTCCAAGGCTATGGGAGTTTCAAACTTTTCCGGAAGAACAAGTTCGGGATTGTGGCAGAAAGGACAGCGGAAATTGCAACCTTGCGTAAATATAATTGCCGCCGTCCTATTCGGAAAATCGATTAGAGTAAATTTGTCTATTGCGCCTATCCGCATTTATTTTTTCAAATCTTTTTTGCCGAGAATGATTTGCCTTTTCAGTAATTCAGGCGATATGCCCATAAATGTAAGCACTGCCTTTTCTCTTTCTTCAAGTTCGTTTCTGTATGCGGAGATCATAAGAAGCAGAACGAAATTAAAAGCTTTTGTTAGTGCCCTCAATTTAAGCGTATCGATCTCAGTGTATTTGTTTAAAACGAGATGCGCTTTTTCTATGAAGAGTGTAATCGCCTGGATTACCAAGTCTTCCTTTACATCCTTTTCCACATGAACTAATCCGACTTTTACCATTTCATCAGTTATATCTTTCGGATTATTTGCGGAAAATATGAATTTCAGCCCTTTTATCCATGCGTTTTTGGCGTCTTCAGCGGTAACTCCGTTTTTTTCAAGCACATTCAATACTTCTTTGTTTTTTGCGGCTGCCGCAAGAACGCTGCTTACAATCTCTTCCGCATGTTCCACTATAAGCGGCTCGAGTTCCGATAGTGCCTTTCTCTCCTCTTCGCTAAATTCAAAATTGCTTGCGTGTATTTTACTGTAATTGATCATTATACTCCCCTCCATTTTAGAAATATTTTCATTCGGATAATTATACAGGTAATCGGATAAAAGGCAAAATAAGTTTTGAAAATTCTATTTTTGGATATAATATATATAAAATTATATATTTATAAATTCATAATAGTTTCACAATTTTGCATTAGAAAGCAAACGGAGGTGGATATGAATAAAAAGCTGTTGGTTGTGGGAGCTACTTTTATTTTAATTGCGGCGTTGTTTACGGGGTGCAAAGGCACGAAGAATAACGCTACTGTTACGACAAAGCGAACCGTTACCGTTCAGAGGAGAGACATAAAGAGTGTTGTTAACCTATCCGGCATAGTAAAAACCGAACCGCGTATTGTCGTGAGAAGCAAAGTGTCCGGTAATATTGTTAAGATTTTTGTTAAAGAAGGGGATGTTGTTAAGCAAGGTGATGTGCTCTGCGAAGTGGATTCCAAAACCGCTCGGCTGAACTATCAGAATGCGTTGAATGCCTATAAAAGTGCTTCCGTGAACTGTGAAATCGCTAAGCAAACCGATCCGAAAATTGCGGTGAATGAAGCGGAAGCAAATGTTAAATCGGCAGAGGCAGCTCTGAAAATCGCCGAACTAAACCTCAAAATTGCGGAGGAGAGTGATAATTCTTCCCTGCAGGAGAAGAATGCGGAGGAGCAGGTAAAGCAGGCCGAACTGAACGTGCAGAATGCGAAAGCAAATCTTGATTCTCTTAAGAAGAGCGATACAACCGATCAGAACGTAGCGGTTGCCAAACTTCAGGTTGAAAATCAGCAGCTTGCTCTTGCAATTGCTCAACTTAGCTTGAAGTCTATTAAAGAATCGGGCCCTACTAATGATGACATCAAAACGGCGGAAGAACAAGTAAAGCAGGCAGAGCTGAATTTGCAGAATGCGAAGGAAAATTTGAAAAAAACGGCGGACAATCCTAACACGCCTGACGAGGATATAAAAATTCTCGAAAATCAGGTGAGCCTTACCGAAAGTAACGTAAAAATTGCACAGCTTAATCTTGACAAATTGAAGAATCACAGCAAACCTTCGGATGAAGACATTGCACAGTCGGAGGATAGGGTCGAG
>JALSNB010000210.1 GCA_026987225.1 Caldisericaceae bacterium | reverse complement strand
TTTATACTTAACGGAAACAAATGGCAATTTTACGGAATTTCGGATAAGCACATTTATTCGTTAAAGGCCATTAACGGCGAGCTTTACGTTGGAAGCAGCGACACGCTTTTCAAAATTGACGGAAGCGGAACGATCGAAAAAATCGGAAAATTCGATTTTCGTATACATCAGATTTTTACCTTCAAAAACTTTATATTGAGCGCAACAACTGCCGGACTTGTGCGACTGGACAACTTTAAAAAAGTCTTTGATATGCCCGTTCTTTCCGCTGCAACAACGGAAGTTGCGCTGTATGCGGGCACCCATTTCGGAGTGAAAAAATCATTTGACGGAAAGAATTTTACCGATACCGCACTGACTGACAAAATTGTGCGTGCTGCTGCCGTTTCCGATGAGAAAATTCTCTTTTTCGGGACGGACAGCGGGCTCTATATGTCGGAAGATTGCGGAAAGAGTTTTACGGAAAGGCTTAAAAATGCACATATCTTTTCGCTTCTTTTCGATACCTCGCATAAGGACACGCTTTTTGTGGGTACGTGGGGCAGGGGGCTTATTCGTTATAAGTTCAAAAGCCGTCCGTAAATGAAATCGGAATCCGCCTTTTCCGCAATGATGTTAACGATTTCTCCTTGTTTTATTTCTCTGTCCGATTTAAATTTTACTTTTATGTAGTAAGGCGTAAATCCCGTATAGAATTCATCAATTTTTTCTTCAACAAGAACGTTTACCGTTTTGCCCGTGAAACGCTCTTTGTATTCTTTTTGAACGTGCATACTCATTTCTCTCATTCTTTGCGCCCTGATTTTTTTGGCTGCCTCGCTAACAGTTTCTTTCATAAAATATGCGGGAGTGAAAGGCCTTTTTGAGAATCTGAATATATGAACTTTTGAAAATTCTACCTCCTTAACTGTTTTCAAGGAGTTTAAAAATGCTTCTTCGCTTTCCCCGGGAAAACCAACGATAATATCCGTGCTTATCGAGAAATTCGGATCCTTTTTACGCAACTTCTCTACGATTGACATGTATTGTTCTATCGTATAATCCCGTTTCATATGTTTAAGCACATCGTTATCTCCGGACTGCAAGGACATATGAAGATGAGGCACAACAGGATTTTCTATTTGTTCTATGAGTTCGTCGGTAACCGCTGTCGGGTATATGGAGCTTATTCTGATTCTTTCCAATCCTTGTATTTTTTTTAGCTCTTTTAAAAGCGATGCAAGATTGGTTTTGATGTCTTCACCGTATTTTCCTATTTCCGTTCCCGTAAGCACGATTTCTTTAAAACCGTTTTTTACGAGATTAGCCGCTTCTTTTACGACGATTTCTATGCTTTTGCTGTTTATCTTGTTGCCGCGAACCAACGGAACGATACAATACGTGCAAAAATTGTTACACCCTTCTTCTATTTTTATTGTCGCTCTGCTTCTCTCGGAAAAACTTTTTATTGTCTCGGTATTTATTGCTATAGGGTAGATTTCTTTTGTTTCGAGAAAGTTTGCAATTTTGCTTTTTTCGCCGCTGTAAAGAAATAGGTTTTTTGCGTTGAATTCTTTGTGCAAATTTACGAAACAGCCAGTTAGTATGATTTTTGCATTGGGATTTTTTCTTGATGCGAAATGAACGGCTTTTCTTGTTTCCGCCTCCGCTTTTTGTGTTACGACGCAGGAATTTATTACGTATATGTCCGCTTTTTCTTTGAACTGAACAATCGTATGGCCTTTGCTTTCAAAAGATTCCTTAATGAGTTCGCTTTCGTACTGGTTTGTTTTGCATCCGAGCGTGAAAATTGCAACGTTCATCAGGTTGTGATTATTTTATCGGCAAATTCTTCCAATTTGTCCGCTATTTTCTCCAAAACGTATATGCCTTTTATATAATCCATTCTCATAGGGCCAAGCAGTGCAAGGGTGCCTTCCATCTCTTTTATCGAATATTTTACCGTAATCAGGCTGTAATCCCAGAGCTCCGGATATTTGTTTTCCTCGCCTATGAGGTATCCTATATTGTCTTTTTCCGGCACTTCTTCGATAATTTCTTCCACGGTTTTTTTCTCTTCGAGCATCTCCAAAACGGAATGCATCTTTTTCTCTGCAATGGAGATGCGCGTTGTAAGCAGATTTGCTATGCCTTTTATATACACTTCTCTTGTCTCGCCTTTTCTTATTTCGTTATTCAATGTGATGTAAAGCGCTTTTACGAGTAATGTATCTTTCAATTCCTCCTCGAAGAATTTTTTATTCTTCAGCAAATTTTTTGCCTTCCTAAAGGATAACCCTTTCAGTTTTTCGTTAAGGAAGTTTTCCATACTTCTCATAGAGTTTTCGCTTATGTT
>JALSNB010000209.1 GCA_026987225.1 Caldisericaceae bacterium | reverse complement strand
TCGATGAAGTTGAAGAAGGGCTTTTTGTATTGAACGAAATTACTCCTTTCTTAAGAGAATTAATCACAGAGGTTCCAGATTCTGAAAAATACGACAATTTGTTTAATGAAAAAGTCATAGATAAGTTAGAAAAATTAGGGAAAGAGCTTGCAGAAATGAAAAACAATGAATTACGTCAAAAAATAAATGAAATCAAAAGACATTACCATGAAATGGCGTCTGACGAGATAGAAGTAAAGAAGCAGGCAAATATTAGAGATATATATGAAGAAAGAGAAATCCTAAAAAGGGTTTACAATGCCCATCCTGTGGAAATTATACTTTTCATATTTTGAAAATTTTTTCTGAGGAATCAGAGGATACAAATGAGTTTATAATAAAAGGAGAGTGTTTGGTATGCGGCTTAGAATTAACAGAAGAGGATATAAACGTGTCGTTTAATATAACAACATATTGACTTGGAGTATTTAATTCAAATTTTGTAAGTTGCCTTATATAAAGAACTTTAGTATAAATCATCTAAAAGGCGAACTTTGTCTTCTTTTTTATTTTTGTTCCTTCTTTTTGTGGATTCGATATATGTTGAATATACTATTTTTGCTTCATTGGCAAAAGTAATGTCTTATTTTGATGTTGTTTCTATTGCAAATTAGAATTTTTAGTATGCAATGTATCTTTTGGTTCTTTAATAGATAGTACACACCAAGATTGTTAAATGGTTTTTTAAACTTTTCCGATGGTAAAGGGGTATTATGTGCAGATACAAGTGTAAAGTTTCTTCTTTACTTGTCTGCTATCTGTTCAGGTGGTTTTATATTTTGCTAATGTTATTATTAAACATACATTTAGACGCTTTAAAGTGGAAATTTCTTTTTTGCAAAGTATTCGCTATTTTTATATTTTGGCGGCTAAGCTAAGGGCACTGTATTATGCCCCTTGCCCAGAGGCAATCTCCGCATGAAGGATGATTTCCCCAGCAATCGAACTGTGTATCTTTTGTAAAATCGCATGCGTCTCTTAACGAACAATCCGTGCAAGACGGATAAATTGCGTTTTTAACGATATATCTGAACATTGCGTAATCTCTGCTTGTCCATATCTCTTTGAGAGACGTATTAAACACATTTCCGAACGAGTGTGCGATAACTTCTTTTTCCCTACCGAAAATGTATTCCGTGTAGCTATGCAAAAATCTGTAGCACGGGGCAACTTCTCCGTCCCATCTGATAACGGCCGCCTTATTTTCAATAAATTGGCATATTCTGTCGGTTTGCAAATTAAATTTCGGGAAAATTAGTTTGACTTTGTATTTTCCTATGTCCGCATTGAGGGAGTCCATTAGTTGTTCGTAATCTATGGAACCGTTGTACACGATTTCTTTTGATAACGATTTGCTGAAGGGCATAAGATTGGAAAACAGAATGTAATTTATACCGAGCTTATGTGCAAGCGGCAATATTCCGTGAAGTAAATGCACGTTACTTTTCATAACGACAACTTCTATACCTATTTCGGGTAAATCCGAGCCAAGTTCCTTTTTTCTCTTCTGAAGGTACAAAACGTTGTCTTCCACGCTCATAAAATCGGTACCCCTTATATCTCTGTAAATTGCAGGGTCCGGGGCATCGATTGATACCATGATCCTGTCCGTTTGGTTTTCTATGAGCTGATCCGCAATTTTTGCAAGCATCGTGCCGTTGCTCCCGAATTCGAGCCTGTATCCGCGGCTCTTTACGATCTTTACGATTTTAAGAAAATCCGGATGAATTGTCGGTTCTCCTATTCCTCCGAGATAAACTGTTTTTAGATTCGGAAATTCCTTGAGTTGCTCAAAAATCGCTTCGAACCGTTCGAGGCTCATTTCTCCGAGTTTATCTTTCCAAAATCTTCTGAAACACATCTTGCAGTTCAAATTGCATCGGTTTGTTATCTCTATGTAAACCTTCTCCATATCGGGTTTTTTAGGGATAACTACTTTATAATCGCCATAGTTCAGTTCTATCTGTTCCATTTTTACCTCCGAAGAGATTTTAGAACGTTTTTGAGAACTGTCAAGTTTGCATAAAAAATACGCCCGCCGTTTAGGCGGGCATAAGGGGGGATTAGTGTGGCAGAAGAACTAAAGGCCTGCTACGATGCAGTAGCCTTAGATCCTTTGCCAAGTGCTGCAAATCCTGCGATTGCAACAATTACACCGACAATAATGTCATTCCACATATTGCCGGCACCGGTTGTGAGGGAAGGAATGAAACCTGCAATAATCCACCAGATTCCTAATAATCCTGCCGTCCAACCCTGCCATGCATGATCTTTGATCATCATGAAGCCGATGATTGCCACGATAACACCGATGATGATGTCGTTCCACATATTACCAGTTTTTGTCTTGATTACAAACGGGGCAATAATTCCCCAAATTCCCAGAATACCTACTGTCCAACCTTGCCACATACTACTCGCCTCCTTTCAAATTCTTATTTACAACTCCTATTATAATAATTTCCATTTTCTTGTCAATACCTATAAATACAATTTTCCAAAAAAAGTATAAAATTAGAAATAATTGAGATTTTATCAGGTTTGTATATAATAGTTGTATGATAGGGTTAACTCATCTTGCGTTCGGGCTTTTAAGCGGAGAACTGTTCAAAAGTAAGGAAGCTATTTTGCTTTCCGGTGTCGGAAGCGTACTTCCTGATATTGATGTTTATTCCGGATCGATTGCCACGAAAATTACTTTTGCAAGCGGTAAAAATAGGTATTTGAAACATCGAGGGATAATGCACTCTTTGACGGTGCCTTTGCTTATTGCGGTTATCTATTTTGCACTTTTTGGAAATATGCTGATTTTGCCGTTTGTTTCCGGCTATATTTCACATCTCTTTTTGGATATGTTTAACCCGAGCGGTATTCCGCTTTTTTCTCCGTTTTACGGAAAGAAAATCAAATTTCCTTATACCGTAAAAACAGGTTCGACTCAAGATTACGTGCTTTCCGTTTTGTTTTACGGATTGTTTTTCTTATTCCTTTTTCAGCTCTTTTAAAAATTCTTTTATTGCGGATTGGTAATCGCCCTTATCCAATGATTCGAATCCTCTGTCGATCGGTTCTTTTTGAACGACTGGTGTTTGCTTTTCTTCTTCAGGAACGAAAGCTTTTTGAGCGGATGCCTCTTTTTCTTCTTTTGCCTGTTCTTCTTTTTTCTCTATTTTCTCTTCTTTTTCAATTTCCTCTTTTTTGAAATGTTCTTTGAAGAATGTAATAAACGGATTTTCCGTTTCGAATATACCTTTTAATTCGCTTTCCATCGGATCGTCTTTTTCGTTCAAAAACATTACTTCTATACCTTTTAAATACTGCGAAAGAGGGTTTAGGTTGAATATTTTTTGGAGGTATTCCATACTTTTTTTGTCGTTACCTCTGTAGTCGCCTACGATTTTTGAGTGCAGATAGAGTGCCCTTGAATAGTTAGGATAGATTCTCAGTACTTCACTTATTTCTTTTTCCGCTTCGTCCACTTTTCCGATTTTTAGCATCGCTTCGGCAAATGAAACTTTCAGTATCGGGTTAAACGGTTCTTCTTTCAGGGCGTTTTCTATTCTTTCGGGAATTCTGTCCTTTAATCCTATAATATCCGGCAATCTGTATAGTTCGTATTTTCCGAAGAGTTTTCCTTCGTCTCCTAAAAATTCATTTATTATTTTCCTTTCGCTCGGTTGTAAGAATATTCGTGTCTCGTTTAAAAATTTTTCGGGTTCAACGGTTGCCATTAGCAGATGGGCATACGGATCTTCCGGGTCAAGAGAAACGATATTTTTGAATATCCTTTTTGCCGTATCGATTCTTCCTGTCGCTATGTTCCCGAGCAGATTGAAATCCTCCGCAAGGATTGAAGACAGCATACTACTCATAAGAAATTGCTCGGCTTGATTCAATAGATCTTCGTACATTTTACCGATCGAAAGGTAGGTAAAAAGCAGTATGTTGGGAAGCAGTGCAACTGGCCTGTTTTCCACTTTGTTTTTGTAGAAGTCTATTTTTTCAGATAATATATGCTCTTCCATATGCGTTTCTCCTTATGTTTTTATAATTTTTTCTAAACATGGTTATTGCCCTTGGTAACGTATTTAATATATCGGACGCCGTTATTCCGTCATTTCCCATTTCTTTTGCTTTGATGTCTCCCGACAAGCCGTGCAGGAAAACGCCGGTGCGCATTGCCCCTTCAACTGAAAGCCCTATGCCGAACATTGCAGCTATTACGCCTGTCAAAACATCTCCGCTTCCGGCTGTTGCCATTCCGGGGTTTCCGGATGTGTTTACCATTACTCTGCCGTCCGGAAAGCCTATAAGGGTAAATGCGCCTTTTAGAACGAGCATAACATTGTGTTTTTCGGTAAACTCCTGAACGAGAGCGATTTTGTTTTGCCTAATCTCTTCTATTGTTTTTCCGGTAAGTTTACTGAATTCTCCCAAATGCGGTGTGATAATGGTTTCGGTTTTTCTTTTTGCCAAAATGCCGATATTCTTTGACAGTGCGCTGATTCCGTCACCGTCTATTATTATCGGTTTTTCTATGTTTTCTATAAGTTTCAGCATGAGCTTTTCCGTTTCCCGGTTTGTTGTTGTACCTGAACCTATCGATACGATATCCACCTTTTCAGCAAATTCCAAAAGTTCATTCGTATTTTTTGCTGATAGCGTGCCTTCCTCGGTTTCCGCTTCGGGAAGCACAACGACTTCGTTTGCTTTTGAGGCAATAAACGGTGCTATACTTTTCGGAGTTGCAAGGTAAGATAATCCTCCTCCGGATTTAAGGAATGCAAGAGAGGAAAAATAAGGTGCTCCGAGGTAATTTTTGCCTCCGGATATAAAAAGTGCTTTTCCGAAGCTTCCTTTATGCGTATCGTTTTCCCTTGTGGGAAGCTCTATCGGTATGTTTATTTGCACTTTTATATCTTCGCTGTTATACAGGGACGGAGGGTAAGATATGTGAGAAACGTAAAGCTTTCCGACGTAATCCGCGCCGGGGTATATGAACAATCCCCTTTTGGGAAGCCCGAAAGTGATTGTATAGTCGGCTTTTATTGCAATTCCCATGACTTCTCCGCTATCCCCGTTAATTCCGGATGGCGTATCGATACTGAAAACCGGCTTTTTGCTTATGTTTATTCCTTGAATAATCTCTTTGTATATCCCTTTTATTTCTCTTGATATGCCTATGCCGAATATCGCGTCTATGATTGCATCGCATCTCAGTATGTTCATTTCCGTAATTCTGTCAAAAAATTTGATATTATAACGTTCCACAGGGAATCCGTACAGTCTTTTGTAATTTTTCAGCGCAATTCCCTTCAGTTTTTCTTCTTCTCCTATGAGGAACACCGAAACAATTGCACCGGACGATGCAAGTTTTCTTGCAACAACAAATCCGTCCCCTCCGTTGTTTCCCGTCCCTGCAAACAGAACAAAGCGTTTGTTCTCCACGCTCCCGAGTTCCTTTTCAATCGCATAGAATGCTGCATTTCCCGCATTTTCCATGAGAATCTCGGATGAGAGCCTGAAATCTTCCTCGGCTCTTTTATCCAGCATTCTGATCTCTTTTACAGAAGCGATTTTCATTTTCCTTCCTCCTCGTAAATTGCGAAAGCGATTGCAAATTCGCTCTCATGGGATATCGATACTTTTATATTCTTGATATTAGTGTAAGGCATTCCGTTTTTTTTATTGAGAATTTCAATTTTATTGAAAGGAGTTGAACTTCCCTTTGCCTTTATTATTGCTTCTTTTGCTGCAAATTTACCGGCAAGGCGCTCGAATGGCATTTTGTATCTCTTCGCGTATGCAAGTTCCCTGTCGGAATAAATTCTCTTAAGAAACCTTTCTCCGTATCTGTTTACCATATATTTTATCCTGCTTATTTTTACTATGTCAACCCCAACTCCTTTTATCATATCTTCATTATACTATTAAGCAAATTTTTGTAAAATGCCGTTTTAGTGTAAAATGAAACCGACAATAACTAATATTAATAGGAGGGCATATGGACAGAACTACCGAACAACTTTTAAGAACTCTTCTCAAATCCGATAAATCTCTCTGGGAGTTAATCAACCATCAGGACGGAGATATAAAAAGAGTTATAGAGGTGCTGGACGAATTTAAGAAAAATGGTTTTATCATTCAATCGGGTGATAAAATTTCACTATCCGATGCGGGTAAAAAGTTTGCTAAAGATAACGGGATAAGGCCTGAGATCGATTTTCTTTGCAAAGAATGCGACGGCACGGGCATTGTTATAGGAGACGAATTTAAGGATGCACTAAAACGTTTCAAGGAAATTTTTAGGGATAGGCCCAAAGAAACTGCTGAATTCGATCAGGGCGTTGTTCCTCCGGAAAATTCCGTAAGGCGTGCGGAATTTGTCTATATGAGAGGCGATCTTGAAAATAAGAGGATTCTTTTTCTCGGTGACGACGATCTTACCAGTATAGCAATGATGCTTACCGGATTGCCGAAGGAGATTCAGGTAATAGAAGTGGACAAACGAATTGTTGATTATATAAACAGTGTTGCCGAAAAATACAAATTGAATGTCCATGCGACGTTGTATAATGCGATGGATCCCCTTCCCGAAGAGTTTGCCGGTAAATTTGACGTTTTCTCTACGGATCCGGTCGAAACCGTTCCGGGAATGAGGCTTTTCATATCCAGATGCGTGGAAGCGTTGAAAGGCGAAGGCGCCTCAGGGTATTTCGGAGTGAGTCATTACGAATCTTCACTTAAAAAATGGATCGGTGTGGAAAAAGATTTGCTTTCCATGAATCTTGTAATTACTGACATATTGAGAGATTTTAATCGCTACTTGCTTACGGGTGAAAGAATTATAACTGAAGGTTTCAGGGTGGTAAAAGAAGCCCCGTTCCCTCCGAAAGCACCCGACTATGCATGGTATCGCTCGACGTTCTTCAGGGTGGAACTCGTGGACAAGCCTAATCCGTTAATAAAAGAAAAGGTAAAATGGGACAGAGAACTTTATTACGATGAAGATACGTACGTCGCGCTTCCTTAAAAAATGCTTTCCAAAGTAAAAAGCGTTTCCCTGAAAGGGCTCGAAGAAATAGATGTTATCGTAGAGATAGATATTTCAAGAGGGCTTCCTTCGTTTAATATAGTAGGATTGCCGGACGAGGCGGTTCAGGAATCGCGCGAAAGAGTGCGTTCGGCAATTAAAAATGCAGGTTTTGAATTTCCGTTGCACCGCATCACCGTAAACCTTGCACCCGCGGAAGTGAGAAAAGCCGGTTCGGTATACGATTTGCCCATTGCTATCGGTATTCTTACGGCAACCGAAGTAATTCATTCCCCGGATGCGGTGAATAAATTTCATTTTGCGGGCGAACTTTCTTTGGACGGCGGAATAAGAAAAATATCCGGCGCTCTTCCCATGGCCATAGGGCTTTCCGAAAAGAAAGCACATTTTGTCCTTCCTTTCGATAATAAAGACGAAGTGGAAGTGATAAGCGGAATAGATGCTTATCCGGTAAAGCACCTGAACGAAGTTGTAGAGTTTCTCAACGGGGACAGATCCATTGCGCCGTCTCATCAGACAATATCCGACAAATTAAAGGAAGGCGGTGAGTTCGAATTTGATTTTTCGGATGTCAAAGGGCAGTTTCAGGCAAAAAGGGCTTTGGAAATTGCAGCGGCCGGCGGGCATAACGTAGTTATGATGGGAAGCCCAGGGTGCGGAAAAACTCTTCTTGCAAGAAGGTTGCCTACGATTTTACCCCCGCTCAGCGAAGAGGAAGCCATTCAGGTAACACAGATTTACAGCGTTGCGGGACTATTGAGGGACGGTATTATTACGGAAAGGCCGTTTCGCTCGCCCCACCATACTTCGTCGTCCGTTTCCATAATCGGCGGAGGGAGAATTCCCAAACCTGGCGAAATAAGCCTTGCGCATAACGGCGTGCTGTTTCTTGACGAACTACCCGAATTCAGGAGAGACGTACTTGAGGTGTTAAGGCAACCCCTTGAAGACGGTTTTGTTACGATTTCACGTGCAAAGGAGACAATCACTTACCCGTCAAGGTTTATGTTAATTGCCGCAATGAATCCTTGCCCTTGCGGTTGGTATGGCGATCCCGTTCATCAATGCAGTTGTTCGGTTTATGACATTAAGAGATACAGAAACAAAATCTCAGGGCCTCTTTGGGATAGGTTTGACATTCAAATCGAACTGCCGCGTTTGCTTCCTGAGGAAATGGCCGGGCAAACGGGAGGCGAAACTTCGAAAGAGATAAGAAAGAGGGTGGTAAATGCAAGAAAAATGCAGAATGAACGGTATAAAGGGACGGGTATTTTTTCAAACGCGCAGCTTACACCGAAATTGATGAAAGAGTTTATACCTCTCGGAAGTGAGGAGCGGAGTTTTATGGTTAATGCTTCCGAGCGATTGGGGCTTACGGGCAGGGGTTTTGATAGAATTTTACGTGTTGCACGCACCATTGCGGATCTTGACTTAAGTAAAGAGGTGAAGCTTCCGCATATTGCAGAAGCGATGCAGTACAGAATTGATCTATCGATAATATAACAGGAGGCGCTATGAATGTAAAGAGAATTTTAAATGCGGAAGAAGGCGAAAAGCTTTTCCTTTTAGGAAACGAAGCTGCCGTGAGAGGAGCGCTTGAAAGCGGCGTATCCGTTGTTGCTACGTATCCCGGAACTCCTTCTTCCGAAATCGGAAACGTATTTTCTAAAATAGCGAAAGATGCAAATGTTTACTTTGAGTTTTCTACTAACGAAAAAGTTGCTGTTGAGGTTGCGGCAGCCGCAGCCGCTTCGAAGTTGCGTTCTTTTGCCTTTATGAAACACGTCGGGCTTAACGTTGCTGCGGATTCGTTTATGAGTACAGCTTATCTCGGTGTTAATGCAGGAATGGTTATTCTCACGGCTGACGACCCTTCGATGTATTCTTCCCAAAACGAGCAGGATAACAGAATATATGCACGCCTTGCCGGAGTTCCTCTCATAGAGCCCGCAAATCCTCAGGAGATAAAGGATTATATGAAAGCGGCATTCGAAATTTCGGAGGAGCTTCATCTTCCGGTTTTGTTCAGAACAACGACAAGGGTTTCTCATATGAGGGGTGTCGTTGAAACCGGCAGAGTGACGAAAGGACAAAGAGAGGGATTTTTTGAAAAAGCACCGAACAAATACGTTCCGGTTCCGCAGAATTCGAGAAGAATGCACAAAGAACTTATCGAAAAACTTGAAAAAGCGGAAAAAATGGCAAACGAAAGCCCTCTTAACAGGATAATAGACAAAGGAAACGCACTTGCAATTATAACAAGCGGCGGTGCTTTTAACTATGTGATGGACGTTGTAAACGAGAACGATTTGCCGGTAAAAATTTTGAAGTTGGGATTTTCTTATCCGTTCCCTGAAAAACTTGTTAAGGATTTTATAAAGGATACGGAAAAGGTACTCGTTGTGGAAGAAGTAGAGCCTGTTATGGAAAAAGAACTTCTTGCAATTATCGGTAAAGAAAAACTTCGGAATGTTGTTTTCGGAAAGCTTGACGGCTCTTTGCCGAGGATATATGAATATACGCCGGATATTGTAAAGGAAAGCATGCTCAAGGTGCTCGGAAAAGATATTGATAAGGTAAAGGAAAACAGCTCTTCCATACCTCTTCCTTCCCGCCCTCCCGTCCTTTGCCCGGGTTGCCCGCACAGAGCGACCTATTTTGCCGTA
>JALSNB010000208.1 GCA_026987225.1 Caldisericaceae bacterium | reverse complement strand
TTCTTCCGTCTCCGACAGTATAATATATTCTGCCTTTTTCTACGGCAAAATCGGGACGCTGGAAATATTGAAATCTTATTTTGGGGTTGTATTTCGAGTAAAACGCCTTGCTATCCGATTTCGATATACAGCAGGTTTCCTTTCTCCAGAGAAGTTTATGGGTTTTAATGTCGTACGCTTTTATAACTGTAAGTTCGTTTGGGGAAATGCCGTTTTTCGGTATGCATAAATAGGATACAATTATCACACCGCTACTTATTGCCAAACGAGGCCATCTGTAATTTGTGCGGTTTTTATCCTTTGCATCGATAACCCACTTAACCTTATTTGTGCCTGTGTCATAGCAGAATACGGAATAATAGGAATAGCCTTTGATTAAGGAACCGTACAGGTATCTCCCGTCGGTTGCAAGAGTATCGAAGAATACATCCGCTTTCGGGTCGATCACGATTTCATTTGTAACTTTCCCGCTTATTGCATCCCATACCCTTACGTGTCCTTCCGGAGCGGGAGCATTTGCTTTTTGTGGAAGAGGAGTAATAACTCCCAGATAAATTTTACCATTGATTATAATAGGATTTTCGTCGGAAAACGATATCCCGCTCAAACCGATTTCACCGCTTTTCCATAGCGATTTCCCGCTCTTTGCATCCACCGCAAGAAGTTTTTGCACGAGGTTTGAATGCTTATCTACGGATCCTCCGACAACGAACAATCTTCCCTTGTAAAACAGAGGCGAAGAATAAATAACCGAATATTCGGGTAATGCGGAATGCCATATCTGTTTGCCGGTTTTTATATCCAATGCGGTAATTCCGTTTCCTCCGAAATAGGCAACTTCATTTACAACGGTTGGCGCATTGCCGCCAAAGAAATCTTCCGCATTCTGATTCATAGTTTTGTCTTCATACGACCATACTTTGCGAGGCAACTCTTTCGGAGCCGGAACGTTCCACTGCTTTGTCCTCAGCGCATTTGCAAAATAACCGTAGTAAACGGGTTGTTTGGAATAAATCCCGGAACAGCCCGATAAAAGTGCAATTACAACAAAAAGTGCTGCAAACCGCCTCTTTAATTTCATAATCCGCAAAAACTTCGCATCCGCTTTTCGATTTTTCACCGTTTACCTCCGATCTAAAATTTCTGCATCACAGTAGGTACTCACTTTCCACCTTCTACACAGTAAGCATATCCGTTATCCGAACCAAAATATACTTTTCCGTTGTAAAAAACCGGTGCGGAAATTGTATCTTTTGTTGAAAACTTCCACCTTAATTTGCCTGTTTTTTCGTCGATGCAGAGCAGATAATCAAAATAACGGCAAATGACTCTGACGTACAAATTTTCTCTGCCATTGGCGAGACTTGCAAAATCACAATTTTTTCTGACATATTGCCAGATAACATTTCCATTTCTTTCATCCATGCAGTAAAAGCTATTCAATGCAGAAACGTATAATTTTCCATTGAATGCGCTTATAACATAATTGGCAGAATTGATAATTTTTTTCTTCCACATCAAATCACCTTTATCATCCATTGCCGTAATATAATCGAGATCCGAAGAAACAAAGAATAATTTTCCGTTATCAGCGGCGGATAGGGAAAGACTCGGTAAATCACCAACAGACTTTTTCCAGAGCAAGGCACCATTTTTAGCATCAAAACAAGCAATATATGTGGTAGACAATGTCTTATCTTGAACGCTTATAAATAGTTTTCCGTTGAATGCCTGAAAAGGAAACTGGCCCACACGATAAAAATTCTTTTTCCAGATTAAATTTCCGTTTTTCGAATCAAAACAGTAAAGAGTTTTATCCGGAATAGGGCCGAATATATCTTCATAAAATACGGTAACGTAAATATTGTTAGAATAAGGGCGGATATCAAAAGCAATGCCGTCGTAAATCCGCTTTTTCCAGAGCGTCTTACCGTTATTTATATCCAAACAATAAAGAGTGGAGACAGCAGAATTTTTTTTCACACCTTTATCGTGCAGAGATATATAAATTTTCCTGTTGTATCCGACGGTTGCAATGATTCCGTTAGGATTTTTATTATCGGAATCCGTAATAAAGTTCCGTTTCCATAACAACTTACCGTTATCGGGGCTAAGGCAATACACGGTCGTTGAAGAATAAAAAACGATTTTATTATTACAGACGAGCGGGGCCAAGTATGAATGATCTCCGGGGTGCAATTTCCAGACGAGTTTTCCCTGAGGCACATGCTTTACGGAAATCGTTATTGTTCTGGTGTTTATAACTTTGTTATGCGCTTTTATTACGAATTTTACGGTATGCTTTCCGCTAAGTGCTTTCCATTCTTTTGTTAAGCTTAAT
>JALSNB010000207.1 GCA_026987225.1 Caldisericaceae bacterium | reverse complement strand
ATTATACTCATTTTATAAAAAGTTCGGGCAACGGATAGAGGAGGAAAATTTTTAATGGCGGATCCGAAGCATTTTATTGATATGAAAGGCGCAATTAAAACGAAAGCCCGTCTTGCGATAATTTACCTGCCGACAGGTAAAAAATATGACGGTTATGCCGTAGCGGAAGTGATATATGAAAACGCTTATGCGTAGGAGGTTGATAAATGAACTCGAAAAATAGGCGTGTCATTACGGAAAGTGTGATTTTATTTTTGGCTGTTGCCCTTTCCCTACTACCGTTTGAAGGATGCATGTATCGGAAGAAACCTTTAAAACTCGTTGAGCTGGATGTTCCGAGTTATCTGTTTGTTTTACAATCCCCGAACAATGTGAACGTGAAATACGTAGAAAATTCTGAAATTACGTTTGTATTTGACGGAAAACTTTCGGAAAATCAAAATGTGCATATTTTATATGTCAATGCTTCGAATTGGAAAGTCGTAAAACCTCTTAGTGTAAATAAAAACACCGTTTCTCCCGAACTTAGCTATCGCACGGAAGGGAACAAAATTGTTGTAAACTGCACAAAACCCGATGAATTCGTTGCCGGCGCTCCCATTTTTGCATTTTTTATTCCTAAGGGCCTAAAATCTGTTCACGGAAGGGCTACGGATACTGACATCACTGTTTATCAGACGTGTTATGCGAAAAACAAAGGTAATTTTATTGTATCCGGAGACGGTGTGCAGCCGATTGTAAAACGTAAGAACGACAAAAAGAAAATCGGATTTTACTGTGATATCGAAACGATGAATCTGACAAAAGAACTTTTCACAAATCCGCCAGCGTCACATTATCTTGTTGATAAAGAAGGCGGAAAGAATTTATTGGAATTGAAAAACGGAGATAGTTTTGAAATATTGGGAGAGAGTGGAAATTTTTATATGGTAAGGGCGTACTACAAGGAAAATACGAATTCGGAAATAAAGCCTATCACCGGTTTTATCGATAAGAAATTTGTGTTTTTGCTTCCTCCCCCTTTAAATGACAATTCCTTTTCCGTAATATATCCTAAACGTATAAATGGTGTGGTTGTAGAATATCTGTTTACAAGAGATGAAACCTACAAAATCAAAGCACTTCCTTATTTTCCGGAATTGGAAGTGCATTCGCCGTTTGGGTGGGGAGGGGAGTCTTTGTCTTGTCCCGGAGTATTACCTTTGACAAGCGATAAGGAAGGAGTTATTGAGGTTGCCAATTTTGCTCGTGCTTTGCGCATGTCGTTTCCTCCGCCGTCCTTTTTGGTTCCGAATGGGGCAATGAATAAGGAGGATTTTGTGGCAATCGGCAGATTCTATAAACAGTGTTCGTATGATATGACAAAAATAATAAACGAGTTTGTATTCCCCGATGATTTGAAATCCGTAAAGCCGTATCTGATTGGCCTAACGAAAAAGGATATTGTTCTGAACGATATTTATTTTTCGTGGGTATCCTCTTGTGCTCATAAAGATATAACCGCAAAAGACGTAAACAATCTTATTGAAGAATTGTCCGATAAAATCGGAAGGAGTTCCGAAGAAAAGGATAAGATTAAAAGGATGTTCGGTTATCCGATCTCTGACAGTACGTCAAAAGAAGGATTGTTGTTTGTCATAGATCCGAGAAAAGGCAGTAATGCCTGGCTTTATCTTGTTAATATGGGAAACAAAGAGGTTGAGGAACCCATTCGAACCGAGAGGGAAAAAGTCTTCTACTGCAAGAAGTGATAATGCACGCTGTAATTGAATGTGTAAAATGAATACCACAATCTTGCTTAATATTTTTAGTGCCGTTCATTCGGGCCGCATTGCATTAGAGGGGATTTTATTTTTTTATTCCCGCTTGCAAATTTTTTAAAAACAAATTAAAATTTGTCGGAGGCAAACGTAGAGATGGCAAATAAAAACGACAACGGAAATATCGAAAATAAAAAAGGCGGCAGCAGAAAAATTGATAAAAATTCCGAAAATGTAAACGGTAAACATACGGATTACGTAAACACGGTTGGCAAATCGATATCAAACGAAGAAACCTTCGGAAATTATAACGATAAAACGAATACTTCCGATAAAAACGGATATAATGACAAGCGGAAATATACAAACCCAAAAGATGCTAATTTGCAACATACCGATCTGCAATCCGCTCATCGGCAAACACCAAACCCTACCGGCCTGATAGATACCGATTTACAAACTTCCGATTCGCAAGATACCGGTCAAAAAAGCACATCAGGTAATAGCCATTTTTACAAATATCATACCTTACGATTTAATTTCTCAAACCATATCTCATTATCCTTTCAATTGTCCTTATCTTCACCCTCTCATTACCTATAATAAGCAAAACAGCAAATTACACTTCATTTAACGCATTGGCAATATCCATTACACCATCAAAATCATATACAATTACGTTTAATTTACCTTACCCCCGAAATAAAAAGATAACGAAAACGGAAAGAGAAAAAGCCGAAAAAGGATTATCAAAAGCATTTGACATACCTCTCTCTTCGTTAAAACCGAACGAACACCTATCAACACCAATAGTATACCTAACCCAAAATGCAATAACGAAAACATACAAGGGATATATACAAATAGGAAACAAAAAATCAAACTTCTCAAAGGTAAAAGTATCCTTTCAAACCACTCAATCACACAAATCAAACACAAACAAAACTATCAAAACCCTCCTTACCGCATACTTCACATTGAACAACAAACCCCTTCGTGCAAATATCTTCCTAATAAACAAAGGCTCCGTCCTTCAATACGCCTCAATGACAATACAGGATAAAAACGATAACGTCCTTGCAACGTTCAGATACGGGAAATTATTTAAGAGTGCCGTTAAAAGAAGAAACCTCATCGGAAAAGCAGACACGTTTTATAATAATTCCGTCCGACCTTTACAACTGAAAACACGTGCGTTTTCGACAAAATCAATTTATATAAACAGCTATTTAAACGGGTATTATCCTTATAATTTAAGTGAGCCCGCAATAAGAACGGATGTATTGGCACGGTATCCTTTTGCAACTCAACCGTCTTTGACTCAATACATTAATATGCGGACGTGGGGTTTTCAGAACAGAATAGCGAATGCTTTCAAGCAGTATTATACCTATTATTATGGAAACGGATGGGCAAAAGCAGGCGTTAGTTATCTGTCTAATACATACAAACTTCGATATGCGGCAAATGATCTTACAAGTCATCCGTTGGCTCATGATTTTGAATATGATCGTTTTCCTGTTTCTTTTACTCTTGTAAATTCGTATCCTTTGGATGTTTCATACTCTATTTACGTTCCTCATGGAAGAAGATCCGTATGGCAACAAAGTTACAATTCTTATGGAGGTTCTGATATGTACAATGTCGCAAATTATTATATACAAACTGTTTCTTCCGATTCCTCCGATGTTTTTGATTCAAGTTGGAATGATTCGATACAATGGAAAAATAATAACTACAGCTATTCTTATAACGAAAATCCCGACTCGTCTTACAAAGGATACTTTACATCCGTTTCATTCTCCAATGGCTCTTTCGGAAGCGGATACTATGGCGACTTTTTATCGTCATTATATTACTCCGTTCAGGCGGGTAGCGGCGCCCTTTACGACCGGTACTACATCACGGTTTCGCAAACGTTTGACGATGTCTGTCTCGATAAGTGATACGGAAGGCAAAAACAGTTTTGCAAGAGAACCTTTATGCAAATATTCTCATAGGTGAAAAGAACGAAATGAAAATGTATCGTTTAAAAACAGTCGAACGAATATAATGGAAATTGAGAACGAAAAAGACATAAACCGAAAGTCGTATTGCCGCACAGTATTGCATAACCCCTCTAACTATTTGCATATCAAAAAGACAAGGCTATAATAAAAAAAGATATTAAAAATTGAATGAGGTATGCTATCTTCTTTGTATTTCGTATGATTTTTATTCATACCGTACGGGACAATATTGTTTTATTGCCAAACTTTTTTAACTTTTAAACGAATTTTTCTCAAAATTTTCCCTCAAACCCCTTGACTAAAAAAAAAAAATTAATTACAATACGGTAAGAAAAGTAAAAATAAATCTTTTTACAGAAGGAGGCGGTGCAAAATGAATGTTTGGTAAACAAAAAAGAAAAAGCCGAACAAGAGGTGTTGAGGATAAATATCAAAAACCCTCATCTGCAATTTCCTCAAATACTGGAGAACAAGCAATTTGATCAAAAAGAAAAAAAAGTCAAAAGGTGGAAAAAGTAGACAATGTGTTTAAAAAGCAAAAGAAAATAAAAAAGCGGAAAAGATAAAACAGAGCTTGAGAGAATTAGAAACAGAGAAAACAAAAAGGTAAAAAGATAGAATAAGAGAAAAGATTACATGAAAGATAGAGAAAAATGATTGGTAAACGTGAGATAGGGAGAAAAATGGTGAAAAAATCCGGAGCAGAAATTTATGGTTTCGGAAAAAAAGCAGTTTGCAAAGAAAACCCCTGCAAACTGCCGTGAACACAGATTAGCATATTATATTTAAAATTTGCTTTGATGCAAATGAATGGTTCGAGTATAAAATTCCATACTTTCGTTTGCAAATTTAAAAATTCAAACTAAAATCTTAAGGAGGCAAAATAATGCTTAATATAAACAGGAAAATAAAAAGCGGAAACATACTTCGGCATTTGAAATTCAAATTGGAATCCGTGAAATCCGAAAGATTCGTTAGATTAAGATTGTTAACTTCCGGAACGAACAAATCGAACTTCATTAAAATGCTATCCGTATTGTTGGTTTTATCGTTATTATCATTAATATCTCTTTTGCCGATTCTTTCTTCACGTGCATATGCCGAAACTTATCCTTCACTTAACGGTATCACATACCTCAATATGCCTGAGAAAACATTCGGAGGAAAAACAACGGAATGCAAACTCACAATAACAAACTTAAACCTCAATAACAACAAATTAAACCTATCCGGTATATTATCTTATTCAAGCAGAAACTACTACCTAAACATAGAAGGCACTTTATACAAATCGAGAATAGGTAAAGACAACTTCGTCGCACTTGCAAAAGATACGACAAATACATTTAACGTACTTCACCTCTCAATACTCTTTAATCCCAATCCTCACTTTCTCATAACAAAAAGAATGAAAAACGAACTGTCCAAACCCAACGCTTCGTTCAATCACTCCCCTATAATAACTGTATATCTTCAAAGAAAAGGAACAAGAGAGATTAGCTTTGCGGAAGGAAATATCGGAACGGAAGAAAAATTGTCACATATTGTTGACAACATTGAAAGCTCTAAAATTACTGCTTCATTATATTGCGGAGATGATCTTTATTATACCTCAGGAGTATTTTTACCAATTTTGTCACGTGTTAAAACTCTTGAAACAAGTTATGGTGGTGGCCAATATCTTTCCTTTGAGTATAGTGAAACATATGTTGCTAACAACTATGGAGATACATACACGTACTTTATTGATTATAATATAACCGAAAATGGAGCCTCTTCCATACGTATGAATAATTATGGAGGTAATTACGGAGAATTTACTTTTGATGTAAAAATACAAAATAAAGGTACAAGATCAACAAATCCTATTTATTCTTCTACTTATTCGCCTTTTCTTATTGGTGGGCCAAATGATCCGGTGATTATAAAAGCAAAGGCATACGCAAATAATATTGCTGATGCAGACAGACTTATATATGCGAAATATAAGGGACATTTCTTCAAATATCAGCACTGGTATTCCGGCTTATCAATTTCAGTAGGGCTTAGTGTAGGAGCAGCTTCTATATCGTGGAATCCGTCGCAGTTATTCAGTAAAGGACGTTATATACCACCAAATACCGAAATCTATCTTGATAATAATAACAATGGCCTGCCTGCAAGACTCTCGGTGCACAGTTACGAAAAATTATATTTGAAAGAGGTTAACGATGATTTTGTTACTCATATTATTGACCAACCGGATAAATTTAAAAATGTGATTGATAGACATATTGACGGAAAATGGATAATACCGATCTATGCAAAATATAGTGTTTTAACTCCGTATTCTCATAGAACTACAAAGATAATATATACAAGTAAGAGGTACAAAATTGTTAGATCGTAAATACAAAACAATAATTTTAGTAGCAGTAGCTTTACTGGTTTTGGCCGTTGTATTTTACCCCTATGCAGGAATGTTCCTGCGTAGGGGTAGTAAACGAGTTTCTATACGCTACAATATAAAAGTTATCTCTACAAATATTTCCAACGTCTTTAAAATGCAAGAGATAAACGGAGTTTTATACGGAGACAACGCCTACGAACTGTTTACCGTAAATAAAAAAACGTTTTCAGTGGATAAAGTCCTGTGGAAGGGAAGCGATGCGACCGATGCAAAAGAAATCCCTTTTGTAGGTTCCGATGGCTTTATTTTCAAAATTTACTCCGTTGAGAAGCCAAGTGCCAAAAGCAGTAAAAGTATGGATTATCAAAAGCTCATAGTAGTCAATCTTACATCAAACAAGGTGCGAATCTTTAATTTGCCATATAGAATGTTTGTAAAACCATATCAGGGTTTCAATTGCCACAGAAATAACCTTGTTTTTAAAGATGGCATTCTGTTTATAAACGCAGACGGCGAATTCTGTTCTTTCAGTCCGAAAACAGGCAGGTTCGGTAAAATTTTATCCGCACCGATTGTTACGTTTTCCGTTGTACCGCTGTATAACTATAACAATAGCAAAATTCTTGGTATTTACGCCATAACCGAATTTAGTGCGTTTACCCAATTTTCCGAAAGGTTTATAAAAGTTACAAACGGAGATGCAAGTATTTATCATAAATACTCATGTCTTTGCTTTCCGGATAAAATGTATTGGATTAAAAACAATGAAGAATCGGACAAACCTTGGCGAATGATCGGCCTCAAAGATGATTCCTCAAGCGAACAAATGTTGTTCTATGCACCCCCTTTTTCGAGTGGAGACTTTTTCTCGATTTATAAAATAGACCTTTCTAAAATACACGGTGACGGAATACTTACTCCTTCGAAATGCATTTCTGTTCCGATTCCGTTCTCTTCATCATCAATGTCACCTGCGGATATGATCAGTACTGATAAATATTTTTTAATCTCTCTGAATAAACAGTCAGAGCCCGGTAAATACGGTATGCCAGAATTAATTATCGTAAATCGGAATAATTGGGCATACCTTAGTATTACATTAAAGGATAAAGATGAAACTTTTATGTTTTCACGTATTGGGAAAGGGGAATTCGTTTTAACGGCAAAAAATCACATATACCGAATTAGTTTAATAGATAATAATTAAGCACTATTTAAGTAAATCCTTCATTTGCAAATTTAAAAATTCAAACTAAAATTTTAAGGAGGATAATGATGAATGAAAATAAAATCGTTTCAATTGTATTAATAATTGCATTGCTTACAACATTTGCGTTCTTTGTAAAAAATAATGCAATAGCAAAAACGGATGAAGGAAGTTTGTCGTCAAAGTATACACGCGTTTGTTTTAACGTTAACTCCAAAGCCGAAACAGTTCCTTTAACAACGGTTCAGCGGTTCATATGCGAAAAACGGATGCGTCCGATAAGAATCTGGACCCTGATAAATGGTGATACAACGGCAATGTTTACCGTGCAAAAACAATGGAATTTGTCAAATCTTAATAAGATTATTGCGGCAAATATCCTTGATAACTACAAAAATTCTCTGATAAAAGATGAAAAAAATCCTAAAATAAACACAAAGAAGCTCAAAGAAGATAAGGAGATAATAAATACTTTTTCAAAGAAACCCGTTGTCGGAATAACCGCACTTGATTTTCCATACAACATACATCTTAAAAAACTATTCAAGACATCAAATATGGATTTCGCAGTTTATGAAATGTCTTACGGTAACATACTTCCTTCTCCTCAATTCCAATGGGACATGCTACATCCAGAAAATAACATGCAGTCTTCAAACACGATTTCCACTCAAAACCCTCCTGACGATAGCACATGGCTGCCAAATTATGTTTCAACAGACATAAGGACGTTAAACGATGCGGAGCAAACAAGGTACATCAATCAGGAGGCGGAATGGTACGATTGCCTGAGATTGAGTTATTTCTGGAACGGTTATGAAGATAATCATCAAAATCATTATGCAACAGCTTATGAACAGGATACCGTATTTTATAAAGAAAATAATAGGTGCTATGTATATGCTCCGTTGCAATTTTTAAATCCTGTTGAGTCATGGTATTCAAACTTCCCGGACCCTTATCTTGATACAAGATTGGGTGATATAGGAGATTATATTAATTTGACTATTGGGAGCTCCAAAGGAAAAGAATTAGAGATATCAACTCTTTATTACTATACTATGTACGTAAAAAAAGGAAACAAGAATTTAGGTTATGAGCTAAAAACATATGAAGAGCCCTGTTATTATAAATATCCGAAATTAAAACCACGTTTTGGCATATTTGGCTTAAAATCTCATGTGGAATGCAATAGATGGTATGTTCCGGCATCATACGGTTGGAGGCATTGAGTGGAGATTCTTGTAAGAACATTTTTGAAAAATCTCAGGGTTTTATTCAAAATTTTTATTCTTGCCCTCTCCGCACTTTTTGCTATTATTTTAACTATTTTTGTACCGAGGTTAATCGCCTCGGTACCTGTCAATGATTCCAAGAAAATCTTCGAATATCTCTCAACGCAACCTCTTCTCGGATTTCCCATCCCATTCTATGTAGTCGGTAGGACTCCGAGATTATATGATATTAAATATTATCTACACGGAATCAAACTTCCGTTACACCTCTATTTTGGAAACCCTTATAGAAGCGGAGGTTTTGGAATTTTTATGGTAAGATTACTTGCAGATTTCCTGATATTGTTTATTCCTCTCTTTATATTTTTTATGCTCAAGCCGAAATTGTCGAAGAAACTACCCCTATGTAGATTTAAACTGCAAAATATTTTTAAAAGATTTGTAATTATATTTATATCGAGTATTATATTTGTGATCGGAACGGCGTTTTTATATCCGAGAAATTTCTATAAGGCAGACCTTATTGGAAAATACGACTATATACACCTCGGGTTCCCTGCGAATTTTATATCTATTTACTTAAAGCCAAACACTCTTAAGTTTCCATATCACTTAACGTCGAAAACTATCTTTAGGGCCATATTTCATCATAACAACTGTAGCTACGGTTTATTTGTTTTCGATGTGATTGTAGTGTCTGTAATTTTTCTTCTAATGTGCTATGTTTATTCTGAGAATAGATAAAGTCTAATCAACTTTTGTATCAGGCATGTATCGTCTCCCTAAATTTTTGTGTTAAACGTTTCGGGCTTTGCGGAGAAATATTAATCACTGGGAATATTTTTGAATTGTAATATGGAATTTGCAAATTTAAAAATTCAAACTAAAATCTATAGGAGGCAAAATAATGCTTAATATAAACAGGAAAATAAAAAAAAGAAGCATACTTCCGCATTTGAAATTTAAATCCGGACCTGTGAAATCCGAAAGATTCGTTAGATTAAGATTATTAACTTCCGGAACGAACAAATCGAACTTCATTAAAATGCTTTCCGTATTGTTGGTTTTATCATTATTATCATTAATATCTCTTTTGCCGGTTCTTTCTTCACGTGCATATGCGGAAACTTATCCTTCACTTAACGGTATCACATACCTCAATATGCCTGAGAAAACATTC
>JALSNB010000206.1 GCA_026987225.1 Caldisericaceae bacterium | reverse complement strand
GCGCTTATGCTTACGCTGCTCGTTGTGCCGTATGTGAGTTTTGCGGAAAGCGGCTCTTACGGCGAAGCTGTTTCCAATTTCCAAAGCGCACTGCAGAACCTTAAAAGCGAAACCGATCTGCTAAAAACAAAAATTGCAACCGTAAAATCCCTGTCAAAAGACATTCACGAAACATTGAAAGAAATGAAAGCAAACGGAAAAGAAATTCCGAGTGCGGCAAAAGAAGATCTTAAAAAGGCAAAAGCGATAAGGCATATTGTAGAAAAAGAAAGAGATATAAGAGACGCACGTTTATTTTACGCAAAATCGATAATCAAAAAGATGCGGGATTTGAGAAAGGAAATCGCCGAGAAAAAGAAAAGCGGCGCATCAAAAGAAGAACTAAAACCGCTAATTAAACAAATCAGGGCACTGAGAGAAAAATTAAGGAACGTTGCTCCGCTTTCACCGAAAGTAATGCTCAAAAATTCCGACAAAGTTTTGAAAAGAGCGGAAAGCCTGAAAAATAACGGCAAAGAAAAAGAAGCTATAAAACTCCTCGACGCCGCAACAAACAGGTGCAATAAAACCGCACAGCTCGTAAAGAACCGCATCGAAAAAACAGAAAACTTAATAAACCTGCTGAACAAAATAAAAGGGGAGCTTAACGAATGATGCGCCACCCGCTCATTACCGGCGTGATAACTCTGAGGCTTATACTGTGGATTGCAGCGGTTCTTGTCGCTCCGTTTGCGATAAGCAAACTGTCAAAAGAAAAGGAAATCAAGGGAGAGTTAGACTACTTCGAGAGCCTTGTGCTCTCCCTTGTCCTATTTTCGGTTGCATTTACGCCCTACCTGTTCTACAGAGCATTCATACCGGTATTCAGAATGCACTTTCGTTTGATAAGCCTTTTATGGCTCATAGGCGGCTCCTTCATAGACGCCCTTATTATAAAAACATACAAAGGAATAGATTACTGGAAATCCCTTATTCTGTGGGCACTTTCGCTAATCGTTTCTTTTACCGCAGGATTCGTTCTGGCCTCGTTTTCGCTCTTTCTGCTTAAAGCATTGAGATGAACTTTTCGTTCGGGGAAATCGTTGAAAATTATTACGACGATATTTACAAATTCGTTTTCCTGATGGTAAAAGACAAAAACGATGCGGCGGACATCACGCAGGAAACATTTCTCATGGTAGAAAGGTATTTAAAGAGTTTCAAAGGCGAGTCATCGGTCAAAACATGGCTGTACAGAATCGCCTCCAATGAAATTAAAAAATTTTACAAGAGGCAAAAGAGGGCGTTAAAATACAAACCGAAAAGAAACGAGGACACAAGAGATTATTCGGATTTGAAAGATGCAATGGAAAAATTGGATAAAGATAGTTATGAAATACTATTTTTGAGGTATTTCAAACGAATGAGCGAAAAAGAAATCGCTTTCATACTGAACATACCGGAAGGCACGGTGAAATCCCGTTTGTTCAATGCAAAAGAAAAATTAAGGAAGGTGATGGAAAATGGATGAAAAGATTTATTCGTATTTCGAAAGAGAATACGGAAAGATAAAGCCCCCGAAAAAACTAAAAGCGAAACTGCTTGGTAGGGAGAAAAGAAAAATATTTACGCTTGCCGCAATCTCTTCGTCGCTGTTTATTGTTTTTATACTCTCGCTGATCGTTGAATTTTCCCCGGCATTCGATCAGGTTATTATGAATATTAATTTTCCTTAAAGCTTGAAAATATCAGGTGCAATTTGCACGCAGAACATACATCTTATGCAGCTTTTTCTGTCAATCGCATACTGTCCGTTTTCAATTTTTATCGCACCGGTCGGGCAGAACTGCTCGATTCTCATTAAAGTATTCTTGTCCTGAACGGCAATTTCAGGAAACGACTTCACATTAGGCTTAAACTTCAAATATTTCTTTGCCTCTTTCCTGAATTCGAGAAAATCGTCTCCGTATATGGAAACGTGCGAGAAAAGCCCGTTCCCAAGCATTATATCGTCACCCATCTTGTTCGTTTTAATATCACGTGAACGGTATCCGATCAAAACTGATGAAACGGAATCCACGGCAAGCCCGTCCTCGCCAAAAATTATCACGTTCATTTTGTTAATCTCTTCGTCATCTGATATATCCGCACGAATGCCATCAATCAGGACAAACAGAATCCTGTCTTTCAGCAATGCATACGCTTCGAGCAATGCACGCTCCATTTGATAGTTCACCTTGCTGACAAGAATCCGATTGCGCGTAATTGTGGGAACGAGTCCGAATACCGACGAAACCACTCCTCCAAGCCCTGTAACAGGGGAGGTTTTCAATTTCAGAATAGGGACGATGTAATCCGAATCCGTTAAAGCAACCGGCAAAAAAGA
>JALSNB010000205.1 GCA_026987225.1 Caldisericaceae bacterium | reverse complement strand
TTCTCCATGTTCTTCGGCATTGCGCTTGGCGATGCGTTCTACGGCATACTGCTTGTATTGGGTAGTCTCTTTTTCCTGTTCAAATATAAGGGCAACAAGGGTGTGGAAAGTTTCTTCAAAGTGTTTTTATACGCAGGTTCTGTAACTATTGTCGTAGGGCTTCTTACCGGATCTTTCGGTGGCAATTTCTTCCCCACGTATTTCCCGAAATCTTCATTTACGCGTTTTTTGAAAAGCATTCAACTGATAGAGCCCGAATCTTCCAACGGCTCGATCGAGTTTCTCACGCTTTCCATTTCTCTCGGTATCCTTGTCCAACTCTTCGGTATCATACTTAATACGATTATCCGTTTCAGACGAAAGGAATATGCGGAAGGCATATTCAACGGAATCGGATGGCTGCTTTTTATCCCATCTCTTATTTTACTTTTCTTCATAGGGCAGTATCCGCAGTTAAAAACGTTAACATATTGGATGTTGATTATAGGAACGGTTCTACTGCTTGCGGGCGGATGGATTTCGGTAAGGCAAACGTTTTTCAAACCTGTTGCCGCACTTGTTAACATATACGGAATCAGGAGTTCCTACGGTATAACGAGTTTTCTCGGAGACGCACTTTCCTACTCGAGGCTTTTTGTTCTCGGATTGAGCACGTCTATCCTTGCTTCGTCTTTTAACCTTGTCAGTAAACTGATAGGCGGGCTTTTCGGTTCGTTCGGGATTTTTATCGTGCTGTTTTTGCTGCTCTTCGGGCATTCTTTGACGTTCCTTATGAATTCTCTCGGTGCGTTTGTCCATTCGATACGTTTGAATTTCCTTGAATTTTTCGGTAGGTTTTACGATATAGGCGGTGGTGAATTTAAGCCCATCGGGCTTGAGTTAAAAAATATAAGAATAGTTTCTAAAAACGAAGGAGGTAAAAACTAATGCAAAACATTGGTTTACAGACGCTGAGTAACGGCCCTCTCTGGGTTACTATGGGTGCTATTATTGTTGCTGCACTCGGAGGTATCGGTTCTGCTATTGCAATCGGAAAGACGAGCTCGCATTCCGCAGGCGTGCTTTCCGAGAAACCGGAACTTTTCGGTAAACTTCTTATCCTTATGGCTCTTCCCGGCACGCAGGGATTCTATGCATTTGTCGTGGCATTTCTTACCATGCAGAGGTTCGGCCTTACCAGCGGAAATCCGCAGGCATCGTTGGGCCAGGGCCTGTCCATATTCGTTATGGGTATTTTTGTCGGTCTTGTTCAGCTCAAAAGTGCTATTGCGCAGGGTGAATCGGCACTCGGTTCCATAGATCTTACCGGAAAACATCCGGAAGAAAGCGGCCGTGCGATTCTTCTCCCGGGCCTTGTGGAAATGTATGCGGTGCTTGCCCTTCTTGTGGCGGTGCTCGTTATTCTCTGGGTCAGTGCAAAACCGTTCTGATTATGAGTATAGAAAAAGTTAAAGAAAGAATTATTGAAAAGGCACAAGCAGAAGCAAAAGAGTTTCTTCTGAAAGAAAAGGAAGAGATAGAAAAAGAGAAAAAGCTTTACAGGGAATCCCTGAAAGAAGAGTTCGACAGAAAGCTGAAAACAGAACTTGGCAAAATAGAGAATGATGTAAAGAGAAAAATAGACCAGAAGAAACTCGAACTCGACAGGGCGGTTCTTTCCAAAAAGAGAGTAATGCTTGACGAACTGTTTGCTCTTGCAATGGAGAAGTTTTTGTCGATTGATTCCGCAAAGTATGCCGAATTTCTCGAAAAGCTCATTTTAAAGGATGCGCCCGTAGGCGATTCGCTTATCATTGTAAACGAAAAGGACAAAAAGATTGTTAACGATAAGTTTATTGCAAAACTCAACAAAAAACTCGGAAAGGGAAGAAAGGTTGCTCTTTCCGACGAAACGGCCCAGATAAAAGGCGGTTGTATTATAAAGAGCAAAGATGTTGAAATAGACGACTCTATTGAAACGCTTCTTTCGGATGAGCGTGATTCCAATGAAATGGAGATAGCAAAAAGCCTGTTCGGAGAGGATAAATGAGAAAAGAGTTTCTTATAGAAATCGGTACTCCCGACGATTACAACTACATATCGGGCCGCATCAAAATTCTCGAATCCCTGCTTTTGAAAAGGGAAACTTTCGAGCGGCTATCAGGTGCGGAACTTTCCAAACTCAAGGAAATACTCTTCGAAACGCCCTACAAGCCTTTTATAAAGGGTGATAAATCGGAAGATTTGCTTGATGCAGTATTCGAGCGGTTTCGTGCCAAGCTTTCCGAAATGGAAAAATACGCTTCCGAAGGTTTTATAAACGCCTTTTTCAGAAATAAGGAAGTTTTTTTGAAACTAAAAAAATGGGCCCTTATGGGAGAAACGAAGGAAGAAAG
>JALSNB010000204.1 GCA_026987225.1 Caldisericaceae bacterium | reverse complement strand
GAATTGCTGCCGGCGGATCATCGATCATTGCCGCCTGTTCGCCCGCAACAACATAAAACCAACCGCTTTTTCCCAACAAACGCCCCACGGCCCCGGAAAACGCAGCAAGTAAAATACGCAAGGCGCCTGCTTCCCTTATTGCTATTTCCATTGCGGCAGGATTCGCAAGCGGTGCGGCACCACCGAACGGCACATCCTTGTGGGACACAAATTTTGAAACAAAACGTGCAAGAAACGATGGGAAAATCGTGTCCACAGTAACGCTTCTCTCCTCGCACATCGCAGCAACACAGGACGAAACGGTGATAATATCGCCTTTTTGCCTTATGTCTTTCGTGTATTTATCTACTATATCGTAAAGATTATCTCCTTCCCTTATTAACGGCGTTTTCACCGGAATTTTTTTAACATTCGGGTATTTTGCCTTTACTTTTTTTTCTCTGTAAGGAAAATTCTCCCGAGGGAAGTTTCGTTTTGCAAAATCGTAAAGTTTTTTATAGCCCGGATGCGTTTTTATGCCAAGGTAAAGAATTTCTTTTGCCTTTTTTTCTTTGCCGAGCCTGAGCAAAACATCGGCAAATTTTTCAAAGTCCGAGGCATAAAAATCGGAAGGCTCTATCTCTATAAATTTGCCAAAATATTTTTCCGCAGTTTTGAGATCGTTGTTTTCGTATGCAATAGTCGAAAGCCTCTTTAAAAAATACCTGTAGGGTGACATTGTTGTTTTTACGGGCGCACTGAAGAATGAAAGTCCTTTTTCGTAAACTTCTTTTGCCTTTTCGCTATCGTTCAAATCAAAATAATACAAATCCCCGAGCATCAGGTAAAGCCATAAATTATCAGGATTATTTTGGATAGCATCTTTCAACACATAAATCGCTTTGTCCTTATCGCCGCTTTTCAAATAAAGGTCGGAGAGCATTTTGTGGGCTCCAATACGCTCTTTTTTGTTTGCATCGACAAAATTTTGTAAAAGGGTAATTGCTTCGTCTATTTTTCCGTTATTTTTCAAAACTTTTGCCTTTTCTATCACATTCATAACCCAAGCTCCTTTGCATGATTTTTCAGTGCATTCAACGAAATATTGACAAATTCTTCAAGCGTAAGCCCCATTTCGGAGCAACTCGCTATCTGCTCTCTATTTGCGCCGCTTGCAAAACGCTTTTCTTTGAATCTCTTCAAAACGAATTTCGAATCCACATTCGCAAGTTTTTTACCTTTCACCAGTGCACATGCAACAATTAGCCCGCTCATAGGATCCGCAGAATATAGCGCCTTATCCAAAAGCGATTTTCTTGGAAGATTATGAACCGGATTATGCACTTTAACGGCATAAACAATATCATCCGCAAATCCCAACTCTTTTAGCATTTCCGCTCCGACAATACCGTGCTTTTTAGGCATTTTTCTTGTTTTATCCAGGTCAATATCATGAACAAGGCCTGCAGTTCCCCACTTTTCGGCATCTTCCCCGAAGTGCTCTGCAAGTGCGCGCATGATGAATTCAACCGCAATCATATGCTTCACTAAATTTTCTTCCTTAACATGCTTTCTAATAAGTTCTATCAATTGTTTTCTATCCATTTTGCCTCACCGTTTTTTGATATTATACAGAAAAGCATATAATATTTAAAAAATCGTCGTTATGGGAGGGGATTATGAAAAAAGCATTCATAGCAACTTTAGCAATATTGATTTTATTAACCATGTTAATCATTCCTAACGGGACAATAAATAAGGCCTCCTCTTTAACCTATGCGAAAACGGATAACATATATTTTGTGAAGAATTTGGGACAAACGGGAAAGAACATCGATTTTTACGCAAAGCTTAAAAACGGTTATGCTTTTTTCGGAAACGGATTTTTCGGATTTTCCACAATAAAAAACGGCAAAGTATTTTCATACAAAATAATGGTAAGCGGGAAGCCAAAACCAATTAGAGAACTCAAAACGAAAATCAGTTATTTTAAAAACGGCGTCGGATTGGCACAAATTCCGACTTTTGAAAAACTTGTATATTCGTGTAAAGGGTATACGGTATCGTTTTTCAGCAAAAATGGCAATCTGAAATGGGATATAAAAACAAAAAATTTGGACAACGTTAAGCTAAAATATATAACAAACGGTGCCCGCTTAAGAGCAACTAACAATATTTTAACAATAGAATGGAAAGAAGGTAGAATAAAAGAAAAAATATCGGATTCCTTCTCAAAAGGAAGCAACGTGAAAATTTCCTACTCCGTTTCCGGAAATAACATCGTTTCTTTCAAAGGAAATACAAAAGATGTAGTCATAGATCCGTCCACATATCTCGGTGGTTCGGGAAACGACGTTTCTTATACGAGTTTTGCAACGGACAGTGCCGTATACGTTGCAGGATACACGTATTCCGCAAATTTTCCCACTACACCCGGCGTGTACGAAGAGTCCTTTCAGGGAAACCAAGACGCTTTTATTTCAAAATTCAGCAAAGATCTTTCCACGCTTATTGCATCAACAATAATAGGCGGAAATAAAAATGACGGCATAAATAAACTTGTTATAGATAACAACACAGTATATGTTACGGGCTATACGGATTCTACGAATTTTCCCGTTTCGCAGAATGCATATTCCACAACAAACAACGGGTATGAAGATGCGTTTGTTGCCATATTAAACTCAGATCTTTCACAACTCGAATATGCAACGTACATCGGCGGGAGTGCAAACGACAGGGCATATGCAATTTGTGTAACAAACAACTCCGTATATATCGCTGGCGGAACATATTCGAATGATTTCCCGGTAACAAGCAACGCATACGATACTACAAGCGAAGCCTTATCGTCAAACTATTACAAATTGGATGCATTTGTTTCGGAGTTTGACAAAACATTATCCACACTAAAAGCATCTACGTATCTGGAAGGTTCGAGCTACGATATCATAAGGGCTATGGAAATTTACGAAAATCACGTCTATGTTGCAGGATACACGTATTCTACAAACTTCCCAACAACAAGTAATGCTTTTGCCCATAACAATTCAGGAAGTTTCGATTCTTTTGTTTCAGAATTGGACGCAAATCTGTCAGCACTAATCGCTTCCACGTATATCGGCGGCTCAAATGCCGATTTTTGTTATGATTTATCGGTAAATCCCGACGGTGTTTATATTGTAGGAGGAACATACTCTGATAATTTCCCGGTTACAAATGACGGTTTTCAAAATACGTATCACGGAGCATCTCAAAGTTGGGGGCTCGGAGGCGACGGATTTGTTTCCGAACTTAATCTTAATTTGTCCGCTATTTCGCATTCGTCATATATAGGTGGAAGCAAAGACGACAATATTGCCGCAATTAAAATTAAAAATAACCGCATATATTTAACAGGAACAACCAAATCGAATGATTTCCCGATAAAGGGTAATACATTTGACAAAACCTTTAACGGGAATGCGGATGCATTTGTAGGCGTTATGAAAAAAGATCTGTCGGATCTTACTTTGTCCACGTATTTAGGCGGCAGTAACGACGATAGGGCGGGAAGTATCTCACTTTCATCGAACGGAATATACGTGTCCGGAAGCACTTATTCCACTGATTTCCCTGTAACACAAGGTGCATATGACACAACGTATAACGGCGGAGGAAACTACAACCAATACGGAGGAGGAGATGTATTTGTAACGGGGCTTACCTATAGCCTCCAAAAACCGATACCTGTGCTCCATATATCGAAAACCGGGCCGGCTTATACATTGGCTGGCTCGGTTGCAACTTACCAAATAACAATTTCTAACAGCGGAACAAGTACTTCACATAATACCACTGTTAAAGATTTTCTTCCTAACGGCGTATATTTTATCTCGTCCATACCACAACCTAACTCGGTTAATTCAAGCATCTCCGGAGAAGTGATTACATGGAATACGGGAGACTTGAGCCCGAACGGTTCAAAAACGATTACATACAGAGTAAAACTACCTTATTTTACAAACAGATGTATGAATATTACAAATATTGCGGAAGTTTCGGGAACGGATGCAAAAACCGTAAAAACAACATTTTCAACGCTTGTATGCGCAAGCCAAAACGAAAAACCGAATCCTCCGAACGAAAAACCGAATCCTCCGAAGCCGCCAAATGCACACCCAATAAACATCACCATCAACCCACCGGAAAAAATTTGTATCAATACGGATTCGAAGTTTGTATTTACATTCACCGGCGGCACACCGCCGTATATCTACACGGTAAATTTCGGGGACGGAACCGAAGACATAAAAGGAAAAGAAGAAGGAAAGTTTATTACCCTGATTCATACGTATAAAAACGAAGGAAAATACACGGTAAAAATCGATGTAAAAGATAAAGACAACACGGAATCCGTTCTTTCAAGAACAATTTATGCGAGAAGCTGCACCGTAGTGCTTAAAGTTTACCATAGTAACTTCATAATAGGCTATCCCGACGGAGAATTCAAACCGAACAGAAACGTTACACGTGCGGAAATTTCAACGATGCTTGTAAGAGCGCTTGGTATTAATGCGGAACGCACATTTAATCATATGCTTCCGTTTTCAGACGTAAAACCTAACCATTGGGCACTTAACTTCATCAAAAAAATATACGAGGAAAAACTTATGTTAGGGGATAAAAGCGGCACATTTAGGCCGGACAGATTTGCAACAAGAGCGGAAATTGCAACCGTGCTCGTACGATTGAGAGGATTAAAGCCGGAGATACCACAGGAACAACTATTTAACGACGTTAAAGAGAACGATTGGTTCAACGGATACGTATATACCGCAGTAAAGGCGGGCCTCATTCAAGGATATCCGGACCACTCATTTAAGCCTAATAACCCGGTAAGCCGTGCGGAGTTCGTAACAATGCTGGACAGAGTGCTTTACAGGGAGGATGTTGCACAGGTAAACAAATACGAAGGAATAAAAAATGTGAGAATGTTCCCTGACGTGAAAGCGGATTTTTGGGCATACAAATACATTCTTGAAGCGGCATTCCCGCACGTTATAACTTATGCGACAAGGGCACCGATAAATATCTCCGTTCCGTCAAAAACAATTCCGGTTTACATCGCATCTACGAAAAGCACGATTATTTTCCCGAAACTCGGTAGCAAAGTAAAAGCAATTGTTCCGGTTGACGGATTAATTAACGGAAAGGAGCCCGAACCAAGAACTATTGACGTGCGCATAGTCAACGAAGGAACGCCTTAAAAAAATGCAAGAGGATGTTGACATCGAAGAAAGAATAAATATAATACAAAAAGATGCCCTGGCTTCATCCTCAATAAAGGCCATATGTCTTCTTATCTCTATCGGAGTAAGAGTGACAAAGGCGCGAGGAGAAGCTGGGGCACTGTAAGAAAATGGATATCAGAACAAACTTACTGCTTTTTTTGAACGGATTTTTCAAGAAACCGATTCATCCTTTTAATTTGGAGGATGAAGGGATTGAGTCATTTGCAGAATGGGAATTCAAGCAATCCGAAAAAATACCTCTTTACTATGCACCGGAATTTAACCTGCTTAATGAAATAAAAGATAAAACCGTACTTGATATAGGTGCCGGGGGCGGAGGAAAAACGGTGTTTTACGCATTGAACGGTGCGAAAAAAGTTATCGGTATAGACATAGAAGAAGGATTTATAGCAGAGGCAAAACAATTTGCAGAAAAAATGCATGCGGAAAACACAGACTTCAGAGTAGAGAATGCGGAAAAAACGAGTTTTAAGGAAAATTCTTTTGATATATGTGTAATGAATGATGTTTTCGAGCATCTGTCAAATCCGGAAAAAGTATTAAAAGAAGTGCACAGAATATTAAAAAACGGCGGTAAAGTTTTTATAAATTCACCCCCTTACTACCACCCTTACGGCGCACACCTGTCGGATCTCATCGGCATACCCTATGTCCATATGCTGTTTCCGGAACCCGTACTGATAAATGCATATAAAAAGCTTGCAAAAAATACAAAATCATATGAAAAAAGGGTAAACCTAAGGTTCGGAACGGTAAACGGAAAAGAAAAAATCACGTACATAAACAGAATGACGGTAAAGCGTTTCGAGGATATTATAAAAAACAGAAATCCGTTCAATACCGCTTTATACAAACTTATTCCGTTAAAAAGTTCATTAAAATTTCTCCTAAAAACACCTCTGCGTGAAATGTTCGTCAGAATGATTGTTTACGTTGGAGTTAAAGAGAATTAGTATCATACGGAAAGCTCACTCTTAATAAGATCCAAAAATTCATACACGTCTTCTTCCGTTGTTGCAAACGAAGTCATCCATCTGACAATTCCTTTTTCCGCATCCCATACGTAGAAAAACGTTTTTTGCCGAAACCTCTCTATCTTTTCTTTGGGCAACTTTACAAAAACGGCATTTGCCTGAACCGGATAAACAATTTCAATGCCTTTTATCTTTTTTGCTTCATCGGCCAAAAGTTTTGCCATTTTGTTTGCATTTTCGGCATTTTTCCTCCATAAATCATTATCAAAATAAGCAAGAAATTGTGCGGATATATATCTCATTTTGGAAACGAGTTGAGTGGACTGTTTTCTCAAAAATTTAACATCTTCGGAAAGCCCTCCTCGCAAAAACACAACTGCTTCCCCCATCATCATTCCGTTTTTGGTTCCGCCAAAAGAAAGTACATCCACACCGGCAAGAGTCGTAATATCCTTGAACGAACAATTAAGCGACGCCGCAGCATTTGCAATTCTTGCACCGTCCATATGAAGAAGCATCCCGTTACTGTGAGCAAATTCGGCAATTTGTGATATTTCATCGGGCGTATAAACGGTGCCGAGCTCCGTACTTTCGGTAATGGAAATGAGTTTTGGCACAGAACTGTGTTCGCCATGAGCATAGTGCAAGAAGCGTCCAAGAAGATTCGGTGAAATTTTCCCGACAGGTGTTTTTACGGTGAGTATTTTGCTACCGGTAATTTTCTCGGGTGCTCCGCATTCATCCGTATTGATATGAGCACTCTCCGCAGTAATCACCGCTTCAAATGGTTTCAGTATAGAGTAGAGCGAAAGAACATTTGAACCCGTACCGGTTGCAACAAAAAATACCTCAGCTTTATCACCGAAAATCTCTTTGAATTTTTGCTCCGCCTTTTTGGTAAACGGATCGTCTCCGTAGGCAATAAAATCACCCTCATTTGCTTGTAAAATCGCATTCATTATTTCCGGACTTACGCCGCTATTATTATCGCTTGCAAAAGATCTTTTCATTTTCCGCTCCTTTCCGTAAGTTAAGCCTATTTTAGCGCAAAAACGGAATTTATAAACAAGCAATTTAATTTCACATTACTTTCACAAATACCGGTTATCCTTCTGTAAAAAAACGTATTGCTAAAATGAAAGAATTCGTTATAATAACTTGGACCAAATTTGTAAGGTAAATGAAAGGAGCTGGTTAAAAATGGATGAGTTAAGGTTAATAGAGCAGGAATATCTCAAAAAAGACGTTCCTCAATTTAATGTTGGAGATACTGTAAGAGTTCACGTAAGAATTAAAGAAGGCGCAAAAGAAAGAATACAGGTGTTTGAAGGCACGGTAATCGCAAGGAAACATGGCGGAATAAACGAAACCTTCACCGTAAGAAAAAACTCTTATGGTATAGGCGTAGAAAGAGTTTTCCCGCTCCACTCTCCGATGATCAAAAAGATAGAAGTAAAGAGAAGAGGAGACGTAAGAAGGGCAAAGCTCTACTATTTGAGAAGCAGAGTCGGAAAAGCACAGGTGGTAAAGGAGAAGAAGGCATCTAAATAGTGAAGGAATTAAAAAGCTGGATTGTAATAATCCTTCTTGCATTTATAACCGCTTTTGTTATAAGAACGTACGTAATTCAACCGTACAGAATTGAGATGACTTCAATGGTTTCAACGCTCCACCCTAATGATCTCGTATTGGTGGATAAGATTTCGTATAAGTTGCATCCGCCAAGAAGGGGTGATGTTGTAATACTCATTCCACCCACAGACAAAAATAGCAGGTATATAAAGCGTGTAATAGGTTTGCCAGGCGAAACGATCGCAATAAAGAACGACAAAGTGTATATAAACGGAAAACCGTTAAACGAACCGTACATGCATTCGCCAATGGTGCAAAATTACCCGCCCACAAAAATACCGAAAGGTTACGTATTTGTAATGGGAGATAACAGAAGCGTAAGTTTGGATTCACGTTATTTTGGCCCTGTTCCCATCAAAAATATCATAGGAAAAGCAATTTGCGTATATTGGCCTTTTAACCATATAGAAGATCTTGACGCATACAGTGGGGAGAAGCCGTAAAATCGTAATAGGAGTTGATGAAGCAGGCAGGGGCCCTCTTGCAGGCCCGGTTGTATCCGCTGCGATAATTATAGACAAAAAGATTGAGGGAGTAAGAGATTCCAAAAGCCTCTCAGAAAAAAAACGGGAGGCTTTGTTTAATATTATAAGAGAGAAATGCGTTGCATTCGGAGTAGGGATAGCGAATTCGCAAGAAATTGATAAAATGAACATTTTGAATGCATCTCTTTTATCAATGAAGCGTGCAATCGATTCGATAAAAATGAATCTGAAAAACAAAGGAAAAAATTTACCGGACAATGTAATTGTGCTCGTGGACGGAAACAGAAAGATTAAAAATCTAAGCATCGAGCAAAAAACCGTAGTCAAAGGAGACAGTAAAATCTATCAGATAAGTGCCGCATCAATCATTGCAAAAGTGGTAAGGGACAGAATGATGTGCAGTTTTGCAAAACGCTATCCTCAATATAATTTCTGTATGCATAAGGGATACCCCACAAAAGAACATAAAGAACTCCTCAAAAAATACGGAGCATCCCCTATTCACAGAAAAAGTTTCAGAGGTGTAAATGAACAACATCTCCCTTGGTAAACTCGGAGAAGAAATAGCAACTGACTTCCTGAAGAAAAGAGGAATGAAAATTCTCGAAAGAAATTTCAGGACACCGTTCGGAGAAATTGATATTATAGCCTCTAAAAAGAATAAGTTACATTTCGTAGAAGTAAAGACAAGAAGAAACACGAATTTTGGCAAACCGTTCGAAGCGGTAAACAAGGCAAAAATGCAGCACATTATAAATTCGGCCGAATTTTATTTGAAAGGTAAAGACAGAGATTTTGAAATTGACGTGATTTCTGTTTTAATAAAGAAGAATGGAGAGAAAGAAATTGAATATATCGAAAATGTTTTTTGAAATGGCTGGGGCGGAAGGATTCGAACCTTCGGTGACGGATCCAAAGTCCGTTGCCTTACCGCTTGGCTACGCCCCAACGCTACACTATTTTACAGATAAAAGGAGAGATGTCAAGTGGCAAATGAAGTAAAAATTATCCCCCTCGGCGGGATCGGTGAAATCGGAAAGAATTCAACACTGATTGAGATTGATAAGGATCTATTGCTCATAGATGCGGGATTCAAGTTCCCGTCTGCCGATATGCCGGGAATAGATTTTATCATACCGGATTATTCGTACCTGAAAAAGAAGAAAAAATACCTGAAAGGAATCGTGCTGACACACGGGCACTTGGACCACATAGGTGCGTTGCGTTATCTGTTGGAAGACGTAAAGCCTCCCCTCATTGCAGGTTCGCCAATTACGATAGGGCTTGTGAAAGGAATGCTTCCGGAAAAAATTAAAAAGGGATTGAACTTTATAGAAATCGATAATAGGGAAAGAGTAAAAACAGGTGCTTTTGATATCGAATTTATAAGAATGACGCATAGCATACCGGGGAGCTTTGGCATAGCAATTCATACACCCGAGGGAGTTATCTTCCATACCGGAGACTACAAAATCGATAACACACCGGTTGACGGCAAAAAAACGGACGT
>JALSNB010000203.1 GCA_026987225.1 Caldisericaceae bacterium | reverse complement strand
CTTTATTACGTGCGGAAAGGATCGGGTAATACGGCTCGTCGCTCTCTGTAAAGCGCTTTGGAAATTCTTTTGCAATAATCGTGTTTTTCGAGCGTTCGGCATAAAAATGCTTGAACTCCGTGATGCGGGTAAAATCATAGTTATTGGGATAATTCACAACGGCAACTTTTTGGTAAAACTCAGTATCGTGCTTCTCATAAACAAATTTCAGGCTTCTGTATTCGAGTTTCCCGTATATAAAATTGAAAAGTTCGTCCGTTCTGCCCGTATATATTACTCTCCCGAAAAACTCTTTTCCGTTTTTCAAAAGAATTCTTTTGTTTGCAATATCGATATCAAAAAGCTCTTTAAAATCGGTGTTTAGCATAATATGAATTCTCTTATTTTTCAGCATTTTTTCAAACAGTGCAGAAAAGGAAGGGCGAGGGATACCCTGAAACTTATCGCTGAAATACGTATCCTCGTAGGACAAATTCACGGGTACACGTGAAATAACCGTTTTATCGATTTTTTCTGGCGGAATGCCCCACTGCTTAACAGTATAGTTCACAAAAACTTTTTGGTATATAAATTCGGCAAGCTCTTTTGCTTCGGTATTCTTCGAGTGCATCAGTTCGAGAATCGAAACGCGTTTGCCTGCACCGAATTCGGCTGTGAGTAAACTTTCCAATTTTTTTGCACGCTCCGTAGGGAAAAGCTTTTCGAGGGATGTAAAATTGAAAGGCAGAGGCACGAACTTCCCGTCAATATACGCAAGGACACGGTGCTTGTAAGGAATCCATTCGGTAAAATGCGAAAGGTAGTGAAAAACATCGTCATAGTTTGTGTGGAAAATGTGAGGGCCGTATTTTTGCACCGTGATCCCGCCTTTTTTAAAATCGTATGCGTTGCCCCCGATATGCGCCCTTTTTTCGATGAGCAGAACGTTTTCTTTGAGCACGTTTGCAATGCGCTCCGCCGAAACGGCGCCCGAAAAACCGCTCCCCACAACGACAAACTTAAAGCTTTGCACGTCCGTCAAAAAGGTCTCCCCTTCCGTATGCGACAAAAAGAATAAATAGCCCCAAAAGAATCGTGTAGTAATACGTGGATATGCGCCACATCAGAATGCCGCGCATCACGGCCGTCTTACTTCCGTATCGGGAAAGCACGGCAAAAAAACCGCCTTCCACTCCGCCCGCCGCACCCGGAGTCGGTATGTAATAAACAATAAACGAAAGTAAAATGTATATTGCGCTCAAATCGATAAAAGTGAGCCTAAACGGTGTTTCGGAAAGAGCGGATGAGAAAACAATTGCCTTGTATAAAACATAAAAAATGATTGCAAAGTCCGAAATGCCAAGCGACATATCCAAAATGACAAGTAATGGCCGACGGATCCATATTTTTCTTATGGAAGAGTAAAATTTGTTAAGCCAGTTTGAAAATTTTTCTATTTCGTCTTCAAAATTTCTGTGAAAGAAAAACCGGTAAAGTGCGGAGATTTTGAGCCTTTTCAAAAGAGAAACAACGAATTTTCCGACGGTCGGAACAAGTAGAGAAAACACAATCATAACGGACACAAATACACTTCCGGCAATGATAACCCAGACAAGTTTGTCCAATGCGCTGATTCCGGTTTTGACATATTTCAAATATTTGTAAGTAAAAAGCAAAGAGGAAACGGAAAGGAAAATAAGCATATTGCTCCAACGCGTAAGTATCACGGCCGAAGCGTTCTCGCTTTTCATTCCCGATTTTGCAAGGTGGTAAATTTGGAAAGGCTGGCCGCCCGCGGAAAAAGGCGTAACGTATGCAAAAAAATAACCTAAAAGCGAGTTTTCCAAAGCCTTTGCAAACGGAAAACGTTCGCCGAGAAAATGAGAGATAATCACAGTGCGAAAAGAATCGATGACAAAAACAATTGAAAAAATGAGAAAATAAGAAAGGCTCTCAAAAATCGAAAAGTGTTGAATTTTCTTGCCAAGCTCCGCTCCGCGCATAAAAAAGCCTAACAGAAAAATCGTGGCAAGGCTCACGGAAACCGCAATCAAAGCATTTCTTACAAACTTATTTCTCTGAGAGAGGCCGTTTACTTCCATCGAAAAATATCAGGAGTTATCCGGAGAAACAACTTTCCCTTTTATCCCTCTTACTCCGTCACTGAACCCTTTGAATACGTAACGTTTTACGTCGGGGTTTACATAGCTCCATATAAACCTGTCGAAGAAAAAGTAAATTTTTGTCGCAAGGTGAAAGAGCTTTATGTGCCTCGTTGCATTCAGCGTGTTTCTCACTATGTAATAGGTTTTCCACGACGGAATGTGCGGCTTTACGAACGGAAATTTGAAAATGCGGCTCTGGTGCGCCCAATCCTTATGAAAAATCAAACTCGAATTCACGCGCAAAATGTTAAAACCCGCCTTA
>JALSNB010000202.1 GCA_026987225.1 Caldisericaceae bacterium | reverse complement strand
ACGTGAGAAAGAACTGCTTTCCCAGTATGATTTGGGCGAAGCGTCAAGGGAACTGTACGATTTCGTGTGGAAAGAGTTTTGCGACTGGTATATAGAACTGTCAAAAACAAGGCTCTACGGAGAAGACATTGAAAAGAAAAGAGAAATGCAGTATCTCCTCTGGTATGCGCTCGATAAGATTCTCAGAATGCTTCATCCTTTCATACCGTTTGTAACGGAAGAGATTTTTTCGTTCCTTCCGCATAAGGAAAAAGCGTTAATTAGGGCTTCATTCCCAAAGGAAGATCCGACTTTATTTGATGACAAGGCCGAAGCACAGGCGAATTATGTTTTCTCTGTGATTCGTGCAATCAGAAGCCTGAAATCGGATTTCAATATCCCTATCGTAAGGGAGCTTAAAGCATTTTTTGACACCAAAAACGAAGAGGAAAAAGAACTCCTTATTAAAGAAGGAGATAAAATTAAGAAACTTGCGTTTGTGTCTTCGATTGAGTTTTCCGGCGGCAAACCGAAAGATACGGTAAAAGGTGTGGTAGGGGAAACATCCGTTTATCTCGAAATTCTCGGTGAAATAGACATTGAAAAGGAAAAGAAGAGATTACAGAAGCGTAGTGAAGAACTTGCAAAGGAAATCAAAAAGATTACCGGTAGGCTTCAAAACGAAAGATACCTCGCAAAAGCACCCGAAGAAGTTATTAAAAAGGACAAGGATAATCTCGTCATCCTTGAAAAGGAACGTGAGATTATTTTAAGCCACTTAAAGGACTTAAATGAATAGATGCTTAATTATGCCGATGCAATCGATTATGTATATAGGTTAAATAAAAACAGGTTTATTCGGCTGGATTTCGGGTTTAGCAGAATGGAAGCCGTTCTTGCGAGACTCGGTAATCCGGAGCGTAAGCTCAAAGCGGTTCATGTGGCAGGCACGAAAGGAAAGGGTTCTACGATCTCTTTCCTTTCTTTTATTCTTGGCATAAAATACAAAACAGGGCTTTTTACGTCGCCCTCCTTAAACAACGTTCTCGAGCGAATATCCGTTAACGGTGTTTTGATGAGTCCCAAGGAATTTGTCCGTTATATCGAACGGCTAAAAAAAATTTACGGAACTGTGCCTGCCGAGCTCAGGCCTACAACGTTCGAAACTTTTACGATTATTGCCTTCATGTATTTTCTGAACGAACGGACGGATATCAGCCTTCTTGAGGTGGGAATGGGCGGAAGGCTTGATGCGACAAATATTATAACTTCCCCGCTTGTTTCGGTAATTACTCCGATAAGTTTCGATCACCAGAAAGCGCTTGGCAATACACTCTCCGAAATCGCAGGAGAAAAAGCCGGAATTATTAAGAAGAATATTCCTGTTGTTATCGGAAAGCAACCGATTGAAGCCCGAGAAAAAATCGTAAGTGTTGCCAAGGCAAATCATTCTCAATATTTTCTTTACGGCAAAGATTTCTATGCAAAGAATATTTCTGAAAATTCGTCGGGTACGGTTTTTGATTTTTATTCACCGTATTTTAATGTGAAACTCAAAAGGGTAAAAATCTCTCTTATAGGCGCTCATCAGGCGGAAAACGCTGCGGTTTCCGTTCAAACAGCCCTATTGCTTAATAAATTGGGCGTAAATGTTTCCATTGAGGAAATTAGGGAAGGCCTTGAAAAAACTTTTTGGCCCGGAAGGTTTGAAATTGTAAATAAAAAGCCCTTTATTGTGTTAGACGGTGCCCATAACGGGGCTTCCGCAGGAGCGTTGTTCAATGCGTTAAGTTATTTTCGGAAACAAAAAACAGTTTATTTATTCGGTATTTTGAAAGACAAAAATATTGATGATGTTTTTTCTCAAATTGCAACAAAAGATGCCGTTTTTGTTCTTACCGAAGTGCCGTTTTCCGGCCATAGGAGGATGCAGGTCGAATTAATGGCCGACATTCTGAAAAAATATTTACCGGAAACCCGTATTTTTACGGAAAAAAATTTTAGACGGGCGTATTCTTTTGCGCGCAATATGGTAAGTGAAAACGATATTTTGTGCGTTACCGGTTCTTTGTATCTCGTTGCATCTGTGAGAAAAATAATGAATCGTTTTGTTTTTTCGGGGAATATATTATAATTTTGGTGTTATGAATGGTGATATTTTTGTGTTAAAAAGCATCTTTCCCTGGATGACTCCGGTGGATTTTTGGGTCATACTTATTCTTTATATTCTTGTCGTATTCGCACTTGCCGTGTTCATATACAGAGACGGTAAACTCAGAGGTGCAAATACCGTAATGTGGGTTTTGTGGACTATTCTTCTCGGAGGCATACTGCCTTTTTTGTTTTATCTTATAGTTCGTTCTCCCTACACCGAGGAAGAGCTCCGTGAAGAGCAGATCCAAAAGGAGGTGGTGGAGCTACAAAAAAAATACTATGAGCTTGAAATTTCG
>JALSNB010000201.1 GCA_026987225.1 Caldisericaceae bacterium | reverse complement strand
GCAAAAACAATTAGCCATTTTTTACGCATTAGCCGAGCCGCCATAACTGTAAGCAAAAGAGACGGATATCCGATGAGAAATTCTTTGAATCTGGGGCGTGCAATGATATGTTGCTCCAAAAATGCCCTGAATTTTAATTCTACCGAGGATATGCTTACTCCCGTATTTCCGGAACGTAAAATGTATATGAGGAAGATACCTGCAAGTGCTATGAGAATAATAATATGTCCCCATTTGACACGGATGTTCCATGCTTTTTCGGTTTCTTCAATAATGTTATATTTTTCTTTAGGCATATTTTTGTTGTTAAAGTTTGCACCGAAGACGTAGAGATAGTTGACTATAAGGAATAAAAAAGGTGAAAGGTAAAGAACCTTTACACCTCTGAACATGTCAAGGTTCAGCAGGTAAGGCGACGGAGAAAGCAATGCGGCGATCCATAAAGCACCTATTAAAGAAAAAACAAAAGTTATAATCGGAAATGTAACGGAATCTTTTATTAGAGATGTAAAGAATTTGTCTTTTTTACCGTAGATTTTTTTCACATATCGGAATACAATTAATGAAACCATTCCCGTTATAGTAATAGCACCCAAAAGAGCAAGTATTTTTTCGGATAAGTTTTTTTTAAACAATACTAATCCGCCAAAGAGCAAAATCAGGGATATAAACCATAGAAACGTATCTTTTGATTTCATATCAAACAGAATATCGGCATATAGGACAAGCAGCGCAACTATTCCGGACATTATCAAAAGAATCATATATACACTTATATCAACTTCGGGCATTGGATGTGGAATGCCTATATTTAACCCTTTTCTACTCCAAAGTTTATGAAGTTTTCCAATATAATAATCGTTAATTTTCATGTTGTCTTCATAGGATTTTCCAGTATCGATTATGGGTTTTGCATAAATCACCCTAATATTTCTGTCGGATACGGATCTGAACCATCTGTTAAAAATTTGTGATGCGGTTAGTTTAAGTTGTTCAGCAGGGTATATGGAATATACTCTTGCAACGTAATAGTTTGTCTCTTTTATTAATTGAGGCAAGCCCTCCTGTTTGTAAACCCCTTTTTGTATCGGTAGTTCTATAATATAAGTAACAACTTTGTTTTTTTTGAAAAAATCGGCAAGTGCCTTTGTTTGTTCGTTCCCTGCACCGTTTATAACCTGTCCGTAAAACATTACCGAATGAATGTCGTATTTTTTGATTGTGTCCTCGAGCGTTTTTAAATTATTGTTTCCGGGTGCGTATCTTGGTCGTAAAATCACATTAACACCCATAGTTTTGAATTTCTCGATTGCCGAGTTGTCAAAGCCAATTCCAAAGTTTTGCGCATCAGTCGGATCGGAATGAATGATTACAGCATAAGTCCCGTTTTTACCATTCACAATATCAGTGCTTGAAGGTAAATTTGCCTTCATTCTTTTTGCAAGGGCACCGTCTTTTGTAAAGATAATTGTGTAGAACGGTTTTATATCGCAACCGGTAAAATTTATGCTGTTTTTTATTGATTCCGGAATATTGCCGGTTAGTATATCGCTACCGCTCCACTGGGAGGCTTTTCCGCTGTTTACTATGTCCTGAATGTTCTGCTCGGGTAGTCCTACGCTAACAAGTCCATTGTTTTTAAGCTCTCCTATTGCATCGTATACTGTTTTCCCGTAACTATTTGCAAATGTTTTAAATGTATAATAGTCAGCCGCAATATCAAGCGTATTTTCCTTTTTTTCCGCTGAAATTCTCACTCCTATTTGAAACAGAGATGCAACAAGAGATACTGCGATAATAAGAAGAAGAAATCTATTTGCGATTTTTTTGTTCATTATCATATCCCCCTACATTTTTTCTTTTTTCTCTATACCCATAAGGTCCATAAGCATAGACAGAGCTATAACTATTCCGTTTACGAGTATAATACGTTCTTTTTCGTATTTCGATCCTATGACTTTATGCTTTTGATAGAAAGAGTTTATTTTTTTGGAAAAATCTATTGAAAGGAAAGGTAGTTTATGCACTTCGTACGTATCTCCTATGCCGTACAGTTTTTCTTTAATTGTTAGCATCGCATTCAATATGTTTTTTTCTTCTTTTGTATTTAGCAAAGAGGCATTAAAATTGTCGTAGTTTATATTTTGTGCTTTCCTCAAAATATTTTTCATCCTTGCATAAGTGTATTGAACATAATATACCGGGTTATCCATGGATTCTTTTTTTGCAAGATCCATATCGAAGTTTAAATGGGTGTCTGCGCTTTTCAGCATAAAGAAGAATCGTGCGGCATCTTTGCCGACCTCCTCAATGAGTTCGTCCAATGTAATAAATGTTCCTGTATGTTTGGACATCATTATTTCCTGCCCGTTTTCGTATAGATGCACTATTTGGTAAATGATTACATCAAGGAAATCATCAGGCAATCCCATTCCTTGCATTAAAGCTTTCATCGGAACGATATGTCCGAAATGATCAGCTCCCCAGATGTCAATTACTTTTTTAAATCCCCTGTTCCATTTGTTCATATGATATGCGGCATCTACCAGAGTATACGTAGGCTCTCCAGTTCTTCTAACGAGTACCCGATCTTTGTCGTCTCCGAAAAGAGTCGATTTAAACCAGAGAGCGCCATCTTTTTCGTAAGTATATCCGCTTTCTTTGAAAATTTTTATTGTTTTTTCCACTTCGCCGCTTTTGTATAAGGAACTTTCATAGAACCAATTATCAAACATTACTCCAAAGCGTGCAAGAGAACTTTTGATCTTCCAGATCATCATATCTTTTCCGAGCTCTTTTACTTCTTCACGGTCATGGGCTGTGTTTTTGGCGTACCTGTCTCCAAATTTCGCATAAATATCTTCGGCGATGTCTTTTATATATTCTCCTTTATATCCGTCTTCAGGAAATTTTGTTTCTATACCGCACAGTTTGAGATAATAGTGCAGGATTGAATCCGTGAAGGCATTCATTTTACTTCCTGCATCGTTTACATAGTATTCTTTTTGAACATCATAACCTTTGAGTTTTAACAAATTTCCAAGAACATCTCCGATTACTCCGCCCCTTCCGTTTCCTACGTGAAGTGGACCTGTGGGATTTGCACTGACAAATTCCAATTGAACTTTTTTGCCCTTTTTGTCCGCCTGAAAATATTTCTCTTTTTCGACGGAGAGATTTTTCAATAGCTCTTCATAAATTTTACTGCTTACGTTTATATTGATATAGCCGGGTTTTGCAACCGAAGCGTCGGAGATGTATTTTGACGAAATGTTTTTTATAATTTCCTCACCAATCTTTATCGGAGGTTTGTGAAGTATCTTGGCAAGCCTAAATGGCAGAGTGGTGGAGAAATCGCCAAGTCCTTCGGGAGCAACTGAAATGTCTATATCCGGATATTGAATTTCTCCGTATGTTTTTTCTATCGCTTCCCTTATCGCATCTCTAATTTTACTTATCATTGTCACCCTTAAATACGAGTTTCGGATTTCTTACTGCTCTTACTTCATCCAATCTTCCAACAGGGGTGTTATGAGGCGCTTCTTTTAAAAGTTCGGGATTTGTTTTTGCTTCTTCTGAAATTTTTATCATTGTTTCTATAAAGCTGTCAATGGTTTCTTTGCTTTCGGACTCTGTTGGCTCTATCATTATTGTTTCTTCCGCATAAGGCTGGAAATGAGGGAAATATATCGTTGGGGGATGGAATCCGTAATCCATGATTCTTTTTGCAATATCCAATGTTTTCACACCGAATTCTTTGTATTCTCTACCCGTAAGAACGCATTCGTGCATGCACGTTCTATCGTATGCTGGTTTGTAATATCTTTTGAGTTTCTTCAAAATATAGTTAGCATTAATAATACTTGTTTCCGCTACTTCTCTTAGTCCGTCCGAGCCAAGGCTCATTATCCATACGTATGCTTTTACGATTACCGGAAAGTTTGTGTAAAATGCACGCACCCTGCCTATTGATTTTGTAGGATATTCAAAGATGTATTCTCCGTTGCTCATTCCCACGATTGGAGACGGAAGAAATTCTTTCAATTCTCTTTTAACGCCTACGGCTCCTGCGCCCGGCCCTCCTCCGCCATGAGGCGTGGAAAAAGTTTTATGAAGATTCAAATGAACAACGTCAAATCCGGTATCGCCAGGCCTAACAATACCGAGTAAAGCGTTGAGATTTGCTCCGTCGTAGTAAAGTAAACCTCCTTTGCTATGAACAATTTCCGCAATTTTCTCTATATTTTCATCAAACAAACCGACCGTATTCGGATTTGTGAGCATCAAACCTGCCGTGTCTTCGTCCATTAGCTCATTCAATTTTTCAATATCTATACCGCCTCTTTCGTTTGACGGAACTTCCACCACTTTAAAGCCTGCCATTGCGGAAGATGCCGGATTTGTTCCGTGTGCCGAATCGGGTATTAATATTTTACTGCGTTTTTCACCTTTATCTTTAAAAAACTTTCTTATAATCAGAACACCGGTAAGTTCGCCGTGTGCTCCTGCCGCCGGCATTAGTGAGAATTTATCCATTCCCGTAATTTCGGATAGCATTTCGCTAAGTTCATACATGATCTGTAAACTGCCTTGGACGTATCTTTGATCCGTAAACGGATGTGCATATACGAAATTATCAAGACTTGCGAGTTTTTCGTTTATCTTGGGATTGTATTTCATCGTGCAGGATCCGAGCGGATACATCCCGTCGTCCAGGCCGTAGTTCAATTTTGACAGTTTCGTGAAATGCCTTATTACATCCACTTCGGACACTTCAGGTAATGCTTTTTCCTCTTCCGACAGTGCATAATTCGGTATAAGCGAAGAGATATCTTTATATGGGAAATTGTCTTCTTTTAATGAAAAACCGCCTCTTCCTTTTACGCTTTTTTCGTATATAAGTTTCATAGCCACTAACCTCCGATTATTTGAGCAATACTGTCTATATCATCTTTCGAGAAAATCTCTGTTGTACAGAACAGCATAAATCCTTCGAGTTCCGGATAGAATAACGAGAGATCAAGAGGAGGTATGAAATTGTTTTTTATGAGTTTTTCTTTTAGGCTATCCTTATTATCTGTTTTCAAAATAAATTCGTTGAAGAAAGGATAGTCTATTTGTTCGAATTTCCCGCTTTCCAAAAGTTTGCTCCTTAAATAGTGCGCGGCTTTTACGTTGTACTCTGCAATCTTTTTTAATCCCTGTTTCCCGACAAGCGAAAGATAGGCATTCCCCGCAACGATGTTTAGTGCATGGTTGGAGCATATGTTTGATGTTGCTTTTTCTCTTCTTATATCCTGTTCCCTTGCCCTGAATGTCATTACGAACCCGCGATTTCCGTTTTTGTCCACGGTTTCACCTGCGATCCTTCCGGGTATCTGTCTTATGAACTTCATCTTACTGCACAAATAACCGTTAAACGGCCCTCCGAAATTTATATCCATTCCGAAAGATTGCGCCTCTCCCGCTACAATATCAACATCCATTTTTGCCGGTTGCTTGAGCAAACCCAAAGACATACTCTCCGCTATAACTTGCACCATAATCGCACCGCTCTCATGTGCTATTTTGGAGATTTTTTCGATGTCTTCTATTCCGCCGAAAAAGTTAGGGCTTTGAATGATAACAGCTGCCGTTTCATTATCTATTGAGTCTTTAAGTTTCTCTATATCCGTAAGCCCGTTTTTGTATGGGATTTCCACAACTTTCGTATCGTGGGGTTCTACGTACGTGTTGAGCGTTTCTCTGTAGTGAGGATGTATGAGCTGAGAAACAATCACTTTATTCTTGTGGGTTAAACGTAAAGCCATAAGGGCTGCTTCTGCTGTTGCCGAGGCTCCGTCGTATATCGAAGGCACCACAACATCCATTCCTGTAAGGCGGGATATGTGAGTTTGATATTCAAACATTGATTGTAAGTTTCCCTGGCTAATTTCCGGCTGATACGGGGTATAGGATGTATAGAATTCTTCGCGTGATATGATTGCCTTCACGGCTTCAGGTACCGTATGCCTATACGCTCCTGCCCCAACGAGAGGTTTATAAAAAAAGAAATCAAGGTTTTTCTTTGAGATGTTGTATATTTTTTCCTTGACTTCTTCTTCGCTTAAAGGGGAGGGTAAGTTTAATTTACCTTTTACTCTTGCCGATGCGGGAATATCTTTGAGCAAATCTTCTACGGAGGAAGCGCCGATTTCTTTGAGCATTTCCTCCTTTTGCTCTTTTGTATTAGGGATATATCTCATATGTATTCACTCTTTTCTGTATTCTGAATATTGTTTTGCATCCATTAAATTCTTTAATTCGTCGGGGTTTTCCATTTTTATTTTTACCATCCACCCTTCTCCGTAAGGATCTTTGTTTATGATGGAAGGATCTTTAAAAACCTCATCGTGTATTTCAACCACTTCTCCCGAAACGGGAGAGAAAATGTCTGAAGCTGCTTTTACGGATTCGATTGTTGTGAACACTTCTCCTGCTTTTACTTTTTTACCTTTTTCGACTTCTTCAAGATAAACGATGTCCCCCAATTTGTCCTGTGCATAATCGGTAATACCTACTGTTACAATATCTCCGTCTACTTTTGCCCATTCATCGTCTTTTGAATAGTAAAGTCCCTCAATTACTTTGTATGCCATTATTATCAGCCTCCTTTGAAATATCTAATTTACTGCTAATCAATTATATATTTTACAACTATATTTTCAAGAATTTTTGAGGAATTCGTAAAGATTTTTGTAATCGTTCAAAGTTAAAGTTTCAGCCCTTCTGTTAAATGCGATACCTGACAATTTGAGGGCTTTTTGGACTTTTTCTCTGTCGAAACGGGTTGATAAGGTGTTTACTATCTTTTTTCTCCTTTGAGCAAACGCCGAACGAACGATTTCAAAAAATAGCTCCTGATCTATCTCTTCGTTTAATTTTTTCTTTCTGAGTTCTATGAGTGTGGAGCTTACTCCGGGTTTCGGATAGAAAAAATGAGGTGGAAATGTTTTCAAAAATTTCTTGTCAAAAAAGAAATCTATTAGTACCGTGATAGAGCTATAGTTTTTACCCCCGACATCGGAAAGTATTCTCATTGCAAATTCTTTTTGTAGCAGAAGAACCGCTCTTTTTATTTTTTTTGATTCGATGATTTTAAGTATTAAATCCGTTGAGATGTTGTAAGGTATGTTCCCGAATAATTCATCGGCATCGAATTCATCAAATTTTATTTTAAGTGCGTCGTTTATGATAATTTTAACATTTTCAATAGTATGCTCCTCATAAAAAGGAATAAATCTTTTATCCTTTTCAATCGCAAAGATCTCTTTTACATATGGCGATACCTTTTCCGTGAGAAACAGAAAACCAGGCCCTATTTCTATATATTTTTTTGATTGTTCCGGGCTAATCGAGTCTTTAATAAAAGAAAGGGCAGTCTCCTTTATAAGGAAATTCTGCCCCAATTTTTTCGAAGGAAATATTTTATAGGTTTTTATCAGTAACTTAACTTGTTTGGAAAGTTCCATCTTCCCGGAAGAATATAAATTGTTACGGTTCTTCTACCCCACCTGTATGCGTCATCCGTGGAATAGAAAAACACATCGATTCTATTTCCTTTGATTGCGCTTCCCGTATCTCCGGCTACCGCATATCCGTAGCCTTCCACATACATAAGCGTGCCGAGCGGAATGAGTTTCGGATCTACTGCAACAATGCCAAAAGCACTTCTCATACCGGTTGCCGTTCGCCACGGATTGCCGTCGGTTTCTATAACTCTCGGTGAATACGCAGTAGCTACCACTCTCAATTTCTTTATATATTTTTCAGGCGCGCGCGCGTTTCCGCTCATATATACCGCAGATACTGCAGGGCTTACTACTTTTTCGGAAACGGTATTTTTTGAAACTTCTTTTCCGTTTACATACGTGATTATTATCTTTTTCTCAAGTATCCCGTCTTTTCCGTCCCTGAATTTTATTACCTTTCCTTTTTGCAGTCTCGGATTTACTTCATATACCGTTTTGTAAGGTATCGGTATTTTTACAATAGTTGTTTTTGTTCTGTAAGTCGAAACAGTAATTTTCTCATCATTACGAATTTTAGATTTCAGATTGGGCAAAACCTTGTCTTTTTCTCCTAATTTTATGCCTGCTTCTTTTAATACGTCTCCTACTGTTTGCATGGTTGTTCTTAAATATATTTTTTTTCCGTCTATATCAATTTCTACCGGTCTTGAGCGGATAATTTTGATAACATTCACTTTGAATTTTCCGCCTTCAAACGGTTTTACGACATCTTTGCTATCCAGTTTGATACCCGCTTTTTTAAGCACTTGCTCAACGGATAAACTTTTCATTGATATAACCTGATGGATTTCTTTTCCGTCTACGATTGTGTAAGAGTGGAAAAACAAAATAAAAATTGCAAACAGTAGGAGGATTGAAGCAATACTTATTTTTGCTGCTTTTTTCATTGCTCATTCCTCCTATGAAGTTCTTTTTCTATATTTGATAAATGATCGTTTATGCTTTTTAATACCTGTATTATTTCATTGACTATATCGCTATCGAATTCTTTGATGTTAAGGTTGGAATTTAAAATTTCCGTTTCGTCAATTTCTTCAAGGCTGTTTATTTGAGATATCAGGGAAAGTTTCTTTTTTGTTAAAATTTCTTTGTTCGATGCTTTACCGTTCAGTCTGGTGAGCAGAATCGTCGGGAAGAAATAATAAATTCCGTTATTCCTTATTTCCAAATTCATCGCTTCACAGAATCCTATGAGAGACGACGGAGAAATCTGAAATATTGTGCCATCTGACAGTACAAAAAGAACGGAAAGTTTTTTCTTATTCATGTTTTGCATCTTGGAAAATTGCATTATCAAATGTTTATCTATTTTGATTCCTTCATCCCAATGAAGCTCATTTGATACATCCGGGAATATTTCACTGAAACCCGGATCCGTTTTTTTGCTATAATGAATGAGAAAGGCGGAGAATTCGGTAAACAGAATTCCGTCTTCTTTGCTTATAAGCCTTTCTTTTGTTACGTTCTCGCCGTAAATCTTTTTAATTGAGCGTTTTGCGGCAAGTAGTGCTCCTTTAACCGTTTTTATCTTCATAATTTTTTCCTTTACAAAACATAACTGAGGAAATAGTGTATCAAAAATGTAATTTTATGCAAACAGATGTTTGTGATTAGGCTTTTTGCCTTTTTACTGCGAAATATAGTATTCTTTGCGCTCAGAAATGGGGATTATTATTCCTGATATAGCAATAAAAACTCCGCCGATTATTTGCGGTAAATTAGGGGTTTGTTTTAAGAATATAAAGCTGAGAATTATTGCAAACATCGGATCAAGGTAAGATAGAATTGATGAGGTTGTAATGCTTATAAAGTTCAGGCTGTCATACCATAAGAATAAGGCAAGTGCAGTATGAATAACTCCGGTTATGAAGAGCAAAATTAAAACTTTTGGAGTAATCGTAAAGTGCATGATAATACCAAATGGCAATGTAAATAGAATTGAAATAAATATTTGGTATGTAGTTATCTTTATTGCGGAATGGTATTTTGTACCGATTTTTGAATAGAATCCCAATAATCCGTAAAATATGGCAGAAAACAGTGCGAGAACAAGCCCAAAAATAGATTGACGTCCCATATTGTTCGGCAAGAATATCAGAACTCCGCCGAAAAATGCAAGAAACATTGATAGCAAAGTAATTTTGTTGAATGGCTCTTTCAAAAATATAACGGATAAAAATATCGTTATTATAGGGCCTAAATAGTAAATTATTATGGCATTACCTATACTTGTTTTTTGCACAGCCCAGAATAAAAATATCCAGTTAAGCGCAAGCATAAGACCGGAAAGTATTAAAGGCGGAACATTTTTGAGATTGAAAAGTTCTTTCTTGCCTATTGTTTTTACGGCATATATAAAGACAAATGGAAATGCGAATAGCACCCTGAATAGTATGAAAACCGGGGACGGAAGGTTACACCAAATTGCAAATATAGGTATGGAACCCCATATAAAAGTGGCTCCGACCATCTCTGCCAAGCCTCT
>JALSNB010000200.1 GCA_026987225.1 Caldisericaceae bacterium | reverse complement strand
AAAATAGCCAATTTGTCATTAACGTTGATCCGGAGCAAAATTACACATTATTAAAATTTCCCTACACGGTTTATCTTGACGGAAATTTTACCGGAAAAACAACACCGTGCAAATTGGAAAACGTTCCGGAAGGAGTGCATATAATAAAACTCGTTTCTCCGGAAAACATTTTGGAAAAAACGGTTAATCTTACGCAGAACATAACTATTTCGAATTTTGATTTATTCACCTACAATAATGTAGGAAAATCAAGACTTTCTTCTATATTTGACCTGGAAGATTATTCCGAGCGCTACATAAATGAAATGAAATGGATTGTACTTAACGATGACAGACCGCTTATAGACGTATGTTGCTCCGGCGCAGAGGTTGCCTACTCCAATATTTTCGCAAACGAAACCGTAAATATAAGCGGGTACATAGAAAAAGAAGCAACCGAAACGAGCTTTGATATTGTTTTCCCTTCGGGTAAGAAAGTGCATATCGACTCAAAAGAAGAAAACGGATACAGGATATTTTCGAAAAAGGTTACGTTTAACGAAATCGGTAAATATACAATCGGAGGCAGCCCGTTCTATGTTTTTTACAAAGCGACTCCGCTGCCGCCCGTGAAAACGGCTGAAGAACTGTTCGGCAGAGGGGACAGCACGGTTGTAATTCCGGAAGATACCGAAGAAACGATAAAGCTTTTCATAACCGATGCAAACGGAAAGCCCATAGTAAACAAACCGATAGGAAAGTACGGGACAAAAACAGATGCAAATGGCATCGTCACGCTGAAAGTTAAAGGAGAGTGCGGTTTCGGCGGGCTCACGGTGAACGGAGAAAATGTCGGAGTAAGACTTTACGGAGCCCTGCTCGGCTGGGTGTATCATTCAACGACTTTAAGCAAAAAAGACGTTGACATAAAATACATGAACGGAGACATATACATACCGAAAACTCAGGTGCTGGGGTACTTTAACGATAAAGACATTAAAAACACAAAAACAATTAACGGAAAAGAATATGCGGATCTCGACACACTTTCAGACAACGGACTCGGAAGCGCGGTAATCATAACCGATAGCAAAATAGAATTTTTGAAGATGTGCGATATGATTCCTTAAAACAGTTCTCCAAACATCAATACAAAATAGAATAGTTTTGCCCGTTCCGGAAGCTTATTTGTGAACAAGTGGAGAAAACAAATTTCTCCTTTTGTTTGCCAGTTCATAAAGAATGATATAAGCTGCGTGGCTCCATGCAAGCGGAGCCGCCGATTCGGTAGGAAGTCCATTCTCAAAAACCTGCTCGGGCAGCATGAATGAAGATGTCGCAAAATGCTCGACCGAAGAAAGAAAATGCGATACATCATTTCCCAAAAGCATTTCGTAAATTCCACGCTCCGCAGTAAGAATTACCCAGAGCCTTCCCTTAGGAACGGAACCGTCAAATCCATACGTATCACCGTTATACCGATAGAAAGAAATACCTTTGGGCGTTTCCACACGCAAAATGCGATCCACCACTTCAATGCTGTTTTTAATCATTTGACTTTCAGGGCGATAAAGTTCGGTAAAAACAAGGTAAAGAAAATCCGCAGAAATCATTTCACGGGCAGAAAAAGTTTTTCCTTTCAAACTTATTATATCTTTGTCCGGATTGCCATGCGAGACACGGACAAAATATTGATGAGGATAAAATACACCGGATTTTGTATAGCAAAACCGCGGTATATTCCTGGCGAACTCCTTTGCTTTGTTTTTGTAGTTTTCGTAACCAAGCCCCATGTTTTTCCTCATATCAGCGTAATACTCGAGCGCTTTCCATTGTAAACTCATTGCATACGGTGAAAAACCGGAAATTTCTTCCCAACGCTCCTGCTCACTCCAAGGCCCGTTTTTTAAAATGAAATTTACACTTTTCTCAAGTTCGGAAACAAGATCGTACCTGTTGAGCATATAAGAAAAAATAACAGGCAAAGCCACCTGATCCATTTGAGTTGCATGCCACCGCTCTTCACCGGCAACAGTTGTATTTTGTTTAAAGCTTCCGTCAGGCCTCATAAGCTTATTGAGCATATAATTAAGGGCACTGTTTGCAAACCGAGTGTCTCCTGCAAGATGCATGGCAAGAGCGGAAAAGAACAGATCTCTCACCCATACAAGATGATAACCGTTTTTCTCGGAAAGCTCCGCTCGGCTTCTCCACGGAATTGCAAGAGACGCAACAGCCGCACCTCTATGGTTTTTGTCTTCCATCGATTTTATGGTTATAAGGCTCCTTCTGTAAAGCATTCCCTTTCCGGCCATATCAAAGCTTTCAACGTAATTGTTCCACTCTGCAACAAAGCGCTCTCTCGAAACGTTCACATTGATGTTTTTATTAAAACCCAAATCTTCGTGCCTACCGAAAGAAATAAAAACAGTAAAATCAGTATCTGAAATTTTCAACAACAAGAACTTGTCATAAGAGTCAATTAAAAATTTCCTATCAAGACGCACGAATATATATATGCCATTCATCCTGATAAGAACATTGTTTTCCGACTTTTCTAAAATACTAAAGCGAAAAGGGAAAGCAATTTTTAAAATATTATGCCTGTTCTTTACACGATAACACAAAATAAGGGTATCCGAATCGGGATCGGTAAAAATCTCTTTTTTTACAACAGACGATAATATTCTATAAATAGGAGCGTTTTTATAGGGAATTTTTACGGATCTCTCAAATTCGGTTTCACTTTTCTCGCCGTTCAAAAAGAGAGTAATTGAATGCAAAACAATTTGATCGGGGGAGGGAAAGTATGTTTCCGTAAGCCTTCCGTTTCCTATGGTAAAATAAACATAGGATTTATCGGAAATGGCAGTGCCTATTCCGTCTTTTCTACCAATTGTCCAGTGAGTAATTTTATCCTTTAACCGCACCGAGAGTAAGGCCGGAAACAATATACTTTTGCAACAAGAACCATATTATAATGATCGGCAGAGATACAAGTATCGAAAAGGCAGCAAAATTAGACCACGGCGTATTCCATTGCCCAACCATATTATAAAGTGTCATCGCAAGAGTAAAACTCTTTGGCTTCGTAAGGAAAGTCCAGGCAAGCATCCATTCCGTCCAGCCATTCATAAATGCAAAAAGCACCGTGACGGCAAGTGCGGGAGTAGAAAGAGGAAGAATTACTCTGAAAAAAGCGGAGTTTCTGTCACATCCGTCCACAAGTGCCGCCTCTTCAAGATCTTTCGGTACGGTATCGAAATATCCTTTAAGGTTCCATATTGCAAACGGTAACGTTGAAGAAGTATAGGCAAAAACAAGTCCGAGAAGGGAGTTTCTGATATGAATCACGGTAAGAATAACAAACAAAGGGGCAAGAGTTGCACTTGCAGGCAGCATAAAAATAACAAGAAAACTCAACATTCCGGCCTGTCTGCCCGGAAATTTAAAACGTGAAAACGCATAAGCGGCTGTCGAACCGATTGCAACAGAAAAAAGTGCAGTACCGCCTGCAACAAGAATACTGTTCCACAAAAGGCGTACAAACGAGACGTTCGCTCCCTCGTACGGCCGCATAATTACCCTTTTAAAAGCTGCCAAAGTAGCACCCGGAGGTATTAGCGTGAGAGTGGTGGGCTTTGAAATATTTCTCGGATCCAAAGCCATGGAGACAATCCAGAGAATAGGGAAAACGGCAACCGCAATCCAGAAAATAATGTATATGTGAAGAAAAACATGCTTTATGCGAATTTTAATTTTATTGTTCATATTGCAGACTCCGTTGCCTTGGAGATTCTGTTTGTAACTAACGTAATAAACAGCAAGATAAAGAAAACTATCAAACCGAAAGCACTTGCAACACCGAACAGCCCGGCAGGATTCACAAGCTTATATGCCTGAGTGACAAGAATTTCCGTTTCACCCAATGGCCCTCCGCCGCTAACAAGGTATATTACGTTGAATTGATTGAACGTCCATATTAAACCGAGCATAATAGCAGGAGTCATTGCAAAACGTATAAGTGGCAAAGTGATACTGAAAAACTGCTGCCTCTCGGTTGCACCGTCTATTCGTGCAGCTTCATAAAGTTCCTTCGGGACGCTTTGCAACGCTCCCAGTGCAACAACCATCATAAACGGGAAACCGAGCCATACGTTCGTAATAAGATCCGCATAAAAAGCATACGGCAATATGGAGAGAAATTTGATCGGTGCGTTCGGATTGGTAAGCCACGCAATATTATGAGGCATGCCAAGCTTTGCAAGAAGCAAATTTACGGCACCGAACTGCGTATCAAACATGTTTCGCCATATAAGGGCACTGATATAAGCTGGAACAGCCCACGGAATAATAAGCAAAGAACGGTACACTTTTTTCAACGCAAGGCGAGGCGTATTCAATGCAACGGCAAGGCTCAAGCCTATAACCACATGAAAGAAAACGTTTACAAATGTCCATATGAGGTTGAAGCCCAACGTTCGCCAGAAATTAAAATTTTCGAGAGGAACGTTATTTTTAAAAATCTCTATAAAATTTTTAAGTCCTACAAAGGCAGGGTGTGGATTTTTCAAATTGATTATTGTGAAATTCGTGAATGCCATCCATACTTCGTAAAGAATGGGATAAGCGGTAACGATGCCCATTACAATGGCAGCGGGCAATATATATTTGTAAGCAAGCTTATTTCTTCTGATTCTTTCCCACAAGTCTATATTAGAATAATCAACCATACCGCACCTCTCTTAAAAAGGGCGCATGTTAAATGCGCCCTTTAATAATCATTTATCCGGAACCCTTCATGCTCTTTATTTTCTTTAGTATGGCGTTTTCGGCATCATTTATGGCTTTTTGAGGAGTTGCTTTTCCTGCAAGAACGGAATCGATTGCATTTTGCATCGGATCCCATACGGCACCCATTTCCGGAACGATAGGCATGGAAACGCCGGTTTTCATCTGAGTAATAAATCCGTTGATAATAGGATCCGAACCTGTTTCTACTTCCGTGTTCGAAGGAATGTGTTTTGCCTTCTCAAAGAATTCCTGCTCCATTTCTTTGCTCGTAAGGAATTTTACGAAATCCATAGCGGCTTTCTTGTGTGCATCGTCTGAATTTGCATTAATCATGAAATCCTTTGTATTAACAAACGGTGCAAACGGTTTTCCGGAAATAGAAGAAACAGGCATTGGTGCAACACCTACGTTTCCATCACCGAGAGCCTTAACGTAATCGCCCACAGCCCACGGACCGTTGATAATCATCGCAGCCTTTCCTTCTTTAAACATGGAGTCCGCTTTTCCGTAATCATTGGCTGCTATTATATTAGGATCATCAGCGAGCTTCTTCAGGAATTCAAGAGTTTTTACGCCACCGTCTCCCTGATTCACTATGGGATTGTAATCCTTATCAAAGAGTTTCATCCCGTTTGCAAAGAAATATCCTGCAGTAAAATAGAATCCGGTGTTGTAAACAAGTCCGTACGTATCTCCTTTGTGCATCGAATCGGCAAGTTTGATAAGATCGTCCGTAGTTTTCGGAACTGTTTTAACGAGTTTTTTGTTGTAAACAAGTGCAACGCATTCGGTTGACTCCGGCATCGCCATCATCTTACCGTTCAGGGTAACCTGGTCTATAGCACCTTTAACATAGTGCGAAAGGAAATTGCTGTCCACATACGAATCTATGGGAGCTATAAGGTTTGCCTTCGTAAAATCACCAATCCAATCGGCCGGGCCTACGAGAATGTCAGGGCCACCTCCCGCAGCTGCCGCAGTCTGAAATTTATTCTTTAGTTGATCAAACGGAACCTGCAACTGATTGACAGTCACATTCGGATGCTGTTTCGTGTACTTGGAAATAGCATCATTTAATACGTCAAGCTCGGAACCACTCCACGAATGCCAAATCGTGATAGTAATAGGTTTGGCTTGTTCTTTTGGTTTTTGTGCCTGTTTGCTTGTGCCGCAACCTGCAAAAACGACGGAAAACATTGCGGCAATAAGAAGCACGCTCACCACCAAAACCAATCTTTTTTTCATAACGACCTCCTTTCCCATTTTTTACAAAATTAACAAATGTTTAATCTGCCACTATTAATTGTATAACTAAAAATTTTTCTGTCAATAATCAAATATACCAACAATAATACGTGTTTTTCATTCATAAATCTAATATACGCCAGCTTACCGAAAGAAATCCCGAAAAATGCAATTTTACGTTCAGGGCACATAACTGATTTTTACCTCTTTTTTCACCTTATCAAACGAATAGTTCAGCTTAAACGCATACGCAATGCCCTTTAAAGGAAGGATGGGTTCTCCGTTCTCAATAAAGCTCCTCACATCCGGGTCGCCAGGATAAAGAGGCACTGCGTTCCCGTTCAAAAGAGATTTATTCTGCCCTATCCAGTGTTCGTATTTACTGCCCATAAACGTCACGGTAATTTTCTTATTACTTCTATCGAACGTATAAGTTCCTCCGAGAGCTTCGACAATGCTCCGAATCGGTGCTCCCACATCATTCCACTTGTCAATAAATTCGGCTTTTGCATTTCCGATTTTTGATTTGCTACCGTTTCTCGTAAACGTATCACTGTTAAGAGGTATGATTAAATTAACCGGATAATTCGTAACAATTGCATTTGAAATCTTTATGTGCTTGTCATCAGTTCCGTCTCCGTTTGAATCCTCGAAAATCGTTCCGTTAAGAAGAATTTTCTTACCGTTCGGCACACCGTCTTTAATTTTGAGATCGAACGATATTGTAACGCTTCCGTTTTGCGCTATGCTTCCGTTCCAGAGCAGTTCTCCGTTTTCTATTTTTACGGTTCCGTTTGACGATTTGACGCTTTTGTCGGGAAGATACGTATCCGAAGGAATGACAACGGAAAATTCGTTATTGTTCGGATCGTCTTTTTGTTCACCGCTTCCTATGTTCTTCAAAATGACACTTACGTGCAACACATCACCGGGTTTTATCACTTTTGAGGATTTTACACTAATAATGCCGGTAAGTTTGGGTAAAGGCTTTATTTTTTCGAGCGGAAGCATGGGGATTGTTGCAAGTTCCTTTTTATCCACATTATAGCTTGTCAGTATTTTCTTTTGCGAAGTATTTTCCGGGACAAAGAGGTCGCACACATTCGAAGAAACACCCGCATTGAACGCCGCAGGATCTGCTCCGCCGAGGTTCCATTCCGATGCAGTAATATTTACCTTTCTCCAGTAACCTTCGCCGTAACCGTCTTGACTGCCCGAAATGACAGCTATATACGGTTTGTATTTGTCGGTTATATTTATATACTTTTTAGGAATGGCAACGGTAATGAGATTCTTACCCTGATCCGCCTGAATGGAAAGTTCTCCCTCGATTTTCGTCCCGTCCGAAAGTTCAATATAATTGCCGTAAGACCAACCTGCGATGCGAATTGCAATATCCCACGGATGATTTTTGTCAAATCTAACGTTAGGCCCTTTCGTAATAGCGGAAGTCTTACCTCCTTCTTTAAAATCTATGTAAGTTTCAAGAATTTGGAATGATATGCCGTTCGGGCCGTTCCACGGATTACCGCCGAGATTTGCCATTTTATACTGCAATATATAAGAATTACCGCTATCAATCATCTTAAATGAAATCAAGTCGAACAATCCCCTGCCAGCCTGTTTGAATACGTCCGCAAGCGGGTAAACGTATGTTCCCGGCCCGTTATCGTCTCCCTCGTCGTCAAGTAATTCTCCTATAAGATTTCCTTTTACCTCAAGCGGAAGCTTTAAACGAATAGGTATTGTGTAGGGAAGAAGTGCGCCTTTTTTACCGCCGGCAAATGCGACGAATATATTTTTCTTATTCTTGATTTCATCAATTGGCACAACTATTGATTCACCGTTCAAATTCCCGTTGTTACTGAACAATGAAAATGCTTTATCAACCGGTAGCCCTATATTAGATACGTCAAACGGGAACGGATTCATATGAAAACTTCTGACTGGCTTACTGCTTAAAAAGAAGGGCTGATTTATGCTTTCTCCGTCAAAAACAGCCATTTTTACAAAATTGGAAGGCGCAATAACGGATGCTTTAAGAGAAGAGCCGTCATATAAAATTTTTATACTTACTCCTTTTTGAATAACCGGAATAGTAGAAGGTTTACCTTTTTCCAAATTTATTACGACACTTCTGTAGGGGGTTCCGTCCGGAAAATAGTTTCCGAATAGGTATGCAGGAGGCATTCTCCCGGAAAGTTTATAAATTTCAAACAGATACATCTTAAAGAGCCTGTCAAAGCTCTTGTCGTTTCCAGAATCCTGATCGCTTCCGTACCACCAGAACCAATCGCTTCCTTCCGCTCTCATCAAATCTTCATCCGCCTTGAGAAGCGTATCTCCGCTTAGGTGTGCCGAAATTAGCGTATTCCGTGCGGCTTTGAGCATCATCCATGCCATATTTTCCTGCTTTTCTCCGATCCACGTATCAAGGGTTTGATTTACCCAGCTCGATTCCCCGAACTCTCCGTTTATTTCCTTTACCGGCAGGTCCGAATAACGCGTGATATTCGAAATATCCTTTCCTTGCAGATCAAGCACTTTCACTTTATGCGTTTTTACTGTAACGCCTCTGCCGAATTTCTCTATATATTCGGAAGGAGTTACAGTTCTTATCTTGCCTTCCTTTTGAAGTTCGGAAAGCTTGCCGTATAACGCATTTAAAAAGTCGTTTCCGTCGTTTTCGTAGTACTCCCACGCATTTTCTCCGTCAAGTGCGATTGTGTAAACGAGATTTCCGCTTGTATTCTCTTTCTCCACTTTCAAAAGAGAATTTACAAAATCATTCACTGCATCATTTACGCTTTTTCCGGAGTACCTGAACCCTATTCCGTCGGAAAGATAGCGATCCCTGAAAAATACGGTAACTCCGTCCACATAGTACGCTTTAAAAGGCGCTTTGGGATCATTCCTTACATCGACACCCAACTGGTTCAAATTATCGGCATCCGAAATCGTCCACTTCCATCCCGCATTTTTGAACATGTTAAGTGAAGCATCGTTTATGGCACATTCGGGAGACCAAGCACCCTTAGGAACCGTTCCGAACACGCTCTTAAAGACATTGTTAGCCTTATCAATCTGCATTTTAAGGTCGTTATCCCAACCGAAATCGGTAAGCAATGCGGAAATCGGATGAGAATAAGGCGTTGTAACAACCTCTATTTGGTGCTTTTCAATAAGAGATTTGTATTCCGGAAATATCTTTTTTAAAATTTTATTTTGCGCTGACATAATGGTGCGAATATCATCTTCAGTGTAATTTTCGTTATGAAATGCCTTATCGTACAAAGGCTTGAGCACAGAGTTATTTTGCACGTACTCGTTGTCCATCCAGAACAAATTGAAAAGTGCGATAAGATTCGTATAGTATTGATCCGGAAAATAAGAAACTATTTTTTCCACTTTTTCTGATTGCGGCAATCCGCCGAACTTTTTGAAAGCGTCTTGCCTTTCGTCGAGTACCGATTTATACATAGGTATCTTCTTTAGAATATGATCCCAATTTATATCAAAGAATCCCCCCGGAATTTGAAGCATTTCCCATTTGTCCGTAACGGTAAGTTTTTTGACGGGCGTTAACGAAATTCTCTCCCTGTCGTCTTCCGCACCGTTAATGTAATCTTTCAGCTGTGCAATGAGTGAACCTGACAGATCGAAAGAAACTTTTATATCGGGGTATTTCGACACTACATATGGCATTCTGTAGTAATCTTTTACACCGTGCAGCCTTACCCACGGAAGTATGTATTCGTTAGACAGCGGATTTTTGTAAAACGGTTGATGATTATGCCAGAGAATTATAACGTTAAGCGGTTTTTGTGCGGGTGCGCAGCCCGAAAAAGAAAATACGGAAAATGCAAACAGCAGGATTAAAATTCCTGCAACCACCTTTACAAAATATTTCATACCCACCTCCTAAACGTCTTTAATTATTATTGTTTTTCCACGAAATAAAGGAAGTTAGAAGCAGCTGAACCGAAACAAGAAGCTGCATAACGCATGTTTGCACGACAAACAGATGCTGGAACGATGCAAATACAAAAAACAGAATATCCAAAACAAG
>JALSNB010000199.1 GCA_026987225.1 Caldisericaceae bacterium | reverse complement strand
CATAGTTCCACCGGTAGTTATCCTTATCTGCTGATTTGATTTTTCGGTTTTTTTCCAGGAATTTAATAACGTCTTTTTGTCCGGCTTCTTTTTTATCTTTTAGGAAATCGAATAATTCCGCAAGATCTTCATCATCCGGAAACATTTCGTCCGTAACATCAACATTAAATTTCCATTCGTCATTCACTTTTTTTTCCTTCCGGTAAATGCGTAAGTTGTTGATAAATTGCCATAATCTGAATTCCTGATAAAACGGGTGCGATTTGGATATGACCTTAATGCCTTTTTCTTCCTCGCGAACAATTTCTTTTCCCGTCTGCGGGTCAATACGTTTGACCTTTATTTTAATTCGTTCATAGGGACATTCGGCTATCAGTGATTTCTGGCTTTTTAACGGACGTTGATAGAAAATGATGTCTTCGGTGATGAGGTATATCAAATCCTTGTCTTTCAACGTGTTGCGGTGAGCCTCATTTATCGGATAGAGTTCGATTAAACTTTTTTCCAATAGTGTTTTATCCGTTAGTTCCGGGTGGAATTCTTTTTGTTTGTTTAAGATGGCTTGCAATTCCTTTTTATAAAACTTCCGGTCGATTGTTTGAACCAGGTTTCCCCGGATTTTGATAGAAGGATTTTCCAATAAACGGTCAAAAATAAATTCGCCGACATGCTTGCCGGATTTTTCAATATCGTTTTCGGTTTTCTTTTTAATGGCTTCCCAGTCTTTCTCGGGATCCACTTTTTTGAAAGTGCGTTTGACGGAACCGTCTTTATTCCGGCTTATGCTGACGATAAATTCTTTGATTTTTCCTTCCCATTCATCTTTATCGGTTACGAGATTAGGATATTCCCAGCCGTTTTCAAAGATAACTTTGTATAATTTTTTACCATCCTTGGTTTTTTCTTCCGTTTCCTCTACTTGTGCCACACGTAATTCCACATATATTTTTTCCTTATTATCCTGCGTGTTTTCTTCCTCATTGCGCAATTGGTAATAGCCGCGTTTTTTATTGAAATTGAGAAGTATCCAGGACAGCTCCTCCTTACTTATTTTCTCTCGTAAGGCTTTTTTTCTCAGATAATATAAGGTCCAATCATAAGGGATTTTTTTATCGATACCTTTCGCTTTGAAAAGTTGAAGCATTTCATTAAAACTTTCTTTGAAAATAAAGATATAGTCACCATCGGCGGTTTTCTTATAATTCAATTTAGTTTCTTCGGTAAACCTTCCTTTTCTTACGCTGAAATCAATTTTCTCACGATAATGTTCCGGCAGAAATCCCATGATGTTGAGTACACGATGCAATCGTTCACGCCTCAAAATTTCCCGGAAATACCGTCGACGCATACTTCGATAACGGGTTCTTTCGGCGGTTGCCGATTTGCTGTTCCCTTTTTCGAAATCCGTAAGAATATCTTGCGACATAGGAATTATGCGTGTTCCTATTCCTTGAATTTTCCCGGAATGATTGTTCAAATCAAATTCCGTTAAAGCCCAACCGATGCTGTTCGGTCCGATATCAAGTCCTAAATTTCTTTTTCTCATAATTTAAATTTTTTTGATATTCAAGTTAATTATTTTTTGGTAATTATCGCTAATGCATCTTAGGATGAAATTTTCTTGACAATAATGGAAAGTTGTCGTATATTTGCCATGCAGTTTTTAAGCAAATCACAATAAGGATTATTCCGTTGTGAAAACATGAGGGTTGCCCTCCACCTTAGTGGGGGCGTTTTTTATTACAAGAAATTCATAAAAGCAAACGGTTTCCGCCTTTTCAGATATTCCGTGTCATGTTCGTAGCGGTAGGCTTCACGCTCGAAACCGACGGCATGATAGGCTTTCATCCATTGCCGGTAGCGGATAAGTTTGATAAGGAATTCGACGGCATACCAAATGAAGAACGGCAGCCAAAGCATTTCGACTTGCTGATGCAAATGGATTTTTTCGTGGTTGATTAATGCGCTGTTGTGTTTATGTTCGCCGTCTTTCAGGAAAATAAAGGGGAAAACCGTGAAGGCCGAGAATGGCTTCGGGAGGAATTTCATTAAAACAATGAAATAAAATCGCATGAAAATTTTTGTTGGTAAAGTAAAGGTAAAAAATTTTATATTTGCACCGCAAAATAAAACGGTAAATTATGGCCAGCATACGGGATTTGAAAAAGGAATTGAAATATACTTTCGGTGAATTGGTCGAAGAAGTTTTGCTCTACAATTTGGTAACCGAGGATAAGAAAGCCAATACCGACGCATTGATCAAGGATATTTACGAAGCTTACGATGCATTCGTGAAAAAAATCAATGCGCACAGGAAAGAAAAGGACAAAAATGCCTATTTCCGCAAGTTGAACGAAGAAATCGAAGCGAAAGTCAAAGATTTTACCTCGAAAATCGAAGCCTTGTACTAAGCCACTTTAGCTCAGCCGGTAGAGCAGCTCATTCGTAATGAGCAGGTCG
>JALSNB010000198.1 GCA_026987225.1 Caldisericaceae bacterium | reverse complement strand
CAATGGCCGCTTCTCGCAGCAGCCACAATGATAGTCGTCGCACCGCTTTTAATTGCATTTCTCGTATTCCAGAAGCGTTTCATTAACAGTTTCTTATATTCCGGTATAAAATAAAAAGGAGGTGATAGCGGAACAAAAAAGACAGAAAAGTAAATATAAAATTCAAAGGAGGTAGCAAACTATGAAATTTAAAGGTATTATCGGTAAAAAAACATTGCTTGTCCTGCTCGTTGCGCTTCTCTCAATTTCAGTAGTGCTCGCAGGATGCGGACAACAAAAACCTGCGCAAAAACCGCAGCCACAACCAAAACCGGCGGAAAAACAGGTAACAATTCAGATTTATTTCCCTGTTTCTACGCTTGCACCGGAATCAAAGCTGCTTGACAAATATGCAGCCGATTTCCATAAACAGTATCCTAATATTACCGTAAAACCGGTGTATTCCGGAGGTTATACGGACGTTGAAAAAGCAATAAAAACCGTTATTAACGGCGGAGGGCAGCCACCTGCTCTTGCAATCATGCTGGCAACAGACCTCTACGATTTGATTGATGCGGGATACATCGTGCCGCTTGACAGTTACATCAACAGTTCGCCTGACGGACAGGCCATGATAAACGATTTCTATCCGCAATTCCTTGCAAACTCCAAATATGACGGAAAAATCTGGAGCATACCTTTCCAGCGTAGTGTGGCGCTGATGTATTACAATGCGGATCTTCTGAAAAAGAATAACCTGCCGGTGCCTGACAGCTGGCAATCCCTTGCGGAAGTAACATCAAAACTCACAAAGAAAGACGACAAAGGTAATGTTGTTCGTTGGGGTATCGAGTGGCCATCCGGCTGGCCTTATTGGCTATTCCAGCCACTTGCATTGGGAAATGGAACGAATATCTTCAAGAGCCCCACGGAAATGAACTTTAACGATCCGAGAGTAATAGAAGCAATTCAGTACTACATTGACCTTTCTCATAAATACCATGCAATGCCGGAGGGCGTGCAGAAAAATTGGAATACGGCAGTCCCTGACTTTGAAAACGAAAAAGCGGCATTTATCCTTCATTCGACTTCAGGCCTTAACGGTATTCTTAAGGGTTCCAAATTTAACGTAGGCGTAATGGCTGTTCCGGGGAAAAAGAAAGGCACATATGCAACTGTAACAGGCGGCGGAAATATCTATATGTTTAAGAATGTCCCGCAGGAGCAGAAAGATGCGGCATGGAAATTCATAGAATTCATCACGCAACCGAAATACGTGGCGGACTTCAGCATCAACACGGGATACATAGCAACTCGTAAGAGTGCATACGATCTTCCGGTGATGAAAGAACACCTCAAAGAAGTTCCACAAGCAGCAAAAGTAAGAGATCTGCTTAAATATGCAGGACCGGAATTCTCATGTCACAACCTCGCACAGGTAAGGAATATTTTCCATAAATACCTGCAAGCAGCATACAACGGAGAAATGAGTCCCAAAGCGGCGATGGACGAAGCACAAAAAGAAGCACAAGCCGCTTTGAAAGACTACACAAACCCGTAAAAATACAATACTCATACAATTTTAATACCCCCGAAATTCTTCGGGGGTATTTTTATAAACAAATAAAAAAGCCTCCGTTTAAGGAGGCATGAATTGTTAAATAAAAGCAAAAGGATGCGAAGGCTTTTTAACGCTTACGATACTGACGCGCTTTTCTTGCACGGTGCAAACCGTACTTTTTACGCTCTTTCTCCCTTGGATCCCTTGTAAGGAATCCTTCTTTTTTTAAAGTAGGACGCAACGAATCTTCGTATTGCAACAAAGCACGCGCAATTCCATGCCTTATAGCCTCAGCCTGACCTCTAAAACCTCCGCCGTTTACATTCACAAAAACATCGAACTTTCCGTCGGTTTCCGTGGATTTAAACGGAGCGAATATTTCAGTGATTACGCTTTGAACCGAAAAATATTTATCAACAGGCTTTCCGTTCACCTTTACGCTACCCGAGCCAGGCACAAGCCTTACCCTTGCTACGGATCTCTTTCTCCTTCCGGTCGCTGCATACATTTCTTTAGCCACTTATTACCTCCTTAATCTACTTTTTCGGCCTTGATGCTCTTCGGATAATTTTCATCCGCATAGACACGAAGGCCTTTAAACATTTTTCTTCCGAGTTTGTTTTTGGGAAGCATTAATCTAACCGCATGTTGAATTGCATACTCAGGCTTTGAAGTGAGCATGTCTCCGAGAACAACTCTCTTCAAATTTCCTACATAACCGCTATGCCTGTAATATATCTTCTGCTGGAGTTTTTTCCCTGTAACTTTTACTTTGGACGCATTAATAATAATAACGTTATCGCCCATATTCACGTGCGGGCTAAAAGTCGGTTTGTTTTTGCCCCGCAGTATCATGGCAGCCTGCACGGCAATTCTGCCTATTGACTTACCCTGAGCGTCAATTAAATACCACTTTTTATTTACA